>JAPPKR010000156.1 GCA_028819835.1 bacterium
CCCGGGAGAGAGCCGGCAGGCTGTCGTCCAGTTCACCGCCGAACAGGAACGGCCGGGACGACGAGGAGTAACCGATGTAGGGATTGACTCCATACGAGATGCCGAACTCCTGGTCGGGGCCGAGCACGCAACCTTGCGGATGGGAAGCGGCGAACTCGGAGAAGGCCACTATCGCGGAGGGGAGGTAGGGGAGGGCGGGACCGCCCGCATAGGCGCCGACGATGGGCTCTCCGGTGACCTGCTGCCACAGCGAAGTGGTCTCCAGGTCCCACATGACCAGGTCGGAGTGGCGCAACAGCCCCGAGACGCCGAACCGCAGGTGTGCGCCGTCGGGCGCCACCGGGTTGAATGCGACCGCCGTGTTGCACAGGGGGCAGTAGGTGACCAGTACCGGACGATCGCCGAAGCGGTCGTTGACGATCTCGTGTCGGGTCAGTACCCGGAGGGGATAGAAACGGGCGTCGTCGCCGATGCGGACCAGCATCCCGGGATCCTGCTCGGAAAGCCACTCCCGTGCCGCTTCGGCGTCCACGAACACCGGCCGGTCCAGGGGGCGGATGAGATCGCGGGGATCGACGGTGGGGATGCCCAGGCCCAACTCCTCGGTGTCGATGGTGGTCCGGGACCAGTCCGTCGGCCAGGACGCCACTGCCATCTCGAGGTGGGAGGGAGGAGGGTGGGGGTTGTCTGCGGCCACCGGCCGCACGATCGCCGGGGCATCAAGCGGCAAGGGACACCGTCGGTCGCCGTCCACCGGGGGCTCGGTTGTGGGTACGGCTGTGGACGCAGTGGGCGCCGTCGCTTCCTCGGACGCGGCGGGTCCGGTTGTCCCGGGAGTGGCGGATGTTTCACTGGGCTCCGTGGTACCGGATGCCGATTCTGGGGAGGTGGAGGTGGACTCGGTGGAAGTGGAGTCGGTCGGAGTGGCCTGGGAACCGGAGGAGACAGGGGCGTCGGACGGCGCTTGGGAGGTAGGGGAACCGGGCGCCGGTTCTTCGCTCCCACAGGCTGCGGCGAACATCACGATCACAAAGCCTATGGCGCCAGCCCTCAGCCAAGAGGGTCTGTGAGACATGGTGGCGAGTCTAAATCTTGCGCAGAACTTATAGTTATTTCCTTAGTCGAACACCCCCTCTCTTGGACCCCGAAGATGAACAGAGACTCGCCCCTGATTCCCGCTGGCGCCTCCCCGGAAGAGACCACATTCACCGTCTCGGAGTTGGCCGGGCGCATAAGGGGAGCCTTGGTGGGCGCCTTTCCCTCCCTGGTGTGGGTCACGGGAGAGGTGGCCAACCTCACCAGGTCCAATGCCGGGCACATCTACCTGGACCTGATGGAACGGGCCCCGGAGGACTCCGGGGATGAACAGACCTTGTTGCATGCGGTGATATGGGAGAGCCGCCGCCTGGAGATCAACCGGGCGCTGCGGAGGGCGAAGTGGGGGAGAGTGTCGGACGGAGACGAGATAAAGGTGAAGGTGGGAGTGGACTTCTACCGGCCCCAGGGCAAGTTGACTCTCCAGATCCACGAGGTAGATCCCGACTACACCCTGAGCAGGTGGAAGAAAGAGAGGGAACGGGTGGTGGCGGCTCTCCGGGCCGAAGGGGTCTTCGACCGCAACCGGAACCTTCCCCTCTCCGCGGCGCCCCATCGGGTGGGCCTGATCACCAGCGAGGGGAGCAGGGCGCAAGCCGACTTTGTCGCCACCCTGGCCGAGAGCGGACTGGGATGGCGGGTGGAGTTCCATCACTCCGGCGTGCAGGGTGACGCGGCCAGGGCTTCGCTCATCGACGCCCTCGGTCGGCTTGCCGCGCGCCGTCCGGATGTCATCTGCATCGTCCGAGGAGGCGGGTCCACCACCGACCTGGCGGTGTTCGACCACGAGGAAGTGGCCCGGGCGATCGCCCGCTGTGAGGTGCCCGTCATAACCGGCATCGGCCACGAGTTGGACCGGACCGTCTCCGATCTGGTTGCCCATCGCTCGGAGAAGACTCCCACCGCATGCGCCTCCTGGTTGGTGACCCGCAACCGCCTCTACCTGCGCCGCGTCGACGGGGTGGGAAGAAGCCTGGCGGAGACGGCCGGGTCGGTGGTGATGCGGCATCGGCGGCTCCTGGACCGCTCTCCCGCCGAGTTGGCCGCCGCGGTTGACGGAACCGTGGCCCGTTTCCGGCGGCGCCTCCACCGCTCGGGCGAACTGCTGCCGGCCCAGGTCGGTCCCCTCCTGAACCGGGCCGGCGGGAGGCTCCGTGCCCGTCATGCCTCCCTTGCGCGCGAAGCCGGCCTGGTTCTGAGAAGGGAGCGCACCCGGATCGACACGGCCGTGACGGTCGCCGAGGCCTATGATCCGCGGCGCAACCTGGCGAGAGGATGGTCGATTACCCGCCGGGTGGGAGGCGGAGTGATCAGTACTGTCTCAGGGGTGGACCGGGACGAGACCATCGAGACCTGGTTGTCGGATGGTACGGTGGTCAGCAGAGTGTTGGACACCGCCCCCGCCCCGCCGTCTCCCAACGCTCAAAGGAGTGACAAGCCATGAGTGAATCCCCGCCTCCTCCGCAGACGCCCCAGAGCTACGCGGAGGGACTGGCTGAACTGGAGGGGATACTCGACTATCTGCGGGGAAGCGAGGTGGACCTGGAAGCCATGGCTGAGAAGGTGGAACGGGCGGGCCATCTCATCCGGTTTTGCCGCAGACGGCTCGACGACGTCTCGCTCCAGGTGAACGACGTCCTGGAGTCGGTGAAAGCCGCTCTCGAGGAGGAGCAATAGCGGGGACTCTCACCGGCCGGAGCAAACCGGGGCTTACGGGCGTCGGTCCTGCCGGGAGAAGTCGGGAGGCGCCATGGTTCCCGGAATCGAGGTGCGGTAATCGGCGAAGAGGGTCTGGACCGATCTCCCGATCGCGCCGGATGCGTCGAACAACTGGGAGTGGGCCACCCCTCTGCCCAGGTCGGCGAACCATGACGCCGAACGGAGCCCCACCCATTCGCCAGCCGGCATCCGCAGGAGATGGACGTTGAGATCGGCGTTCATGAAGACCCAGGAGGTGGGGAGGGCCGAACTGACCCCGTTCCCGTGGTCGGCGCTGATCACCGCCCGGAGCAGGGGCGTGAGTCTCTCCCCGGCTACCAGGGGAGTGAGGATCCTCATCCACACCGCTCCCGGGCCGGCCTGGTCGTACACTCCCTCGGCCTGGCGCATCTCGACGCCGTGACGGTGGAAGTACGGCCGACCGCTGACACCAACTCCCACCCGTTCCATGTCAACCGGGGAAGCCTCTTCCACCGGGACCGGAAGCAGCGCCGGATCGGGCCTGGCGGCCTCCGGCGGGGGTCGGTCGGCGGTGCGGAGCCGCATGGCGGTGGCCTGGGCCACCTCGGTGTCCCCCGCCCGGAGATGGGCCCGCACCAACTGGATGCGCTTTCCCTCCCGGAGAATGGAGGTGGTGACCCGGAGCGGGACGGTGGGCACCACCCGGAAGATGTCCACGGTCAGGCGGGCGATCTCCATGGGCGTCAGGGTGGGAACGGCTTCGACCGCCCGCGCCAGGAGGCCGGCTACCAAGCCGCCGTGCTGTCCGTTCTCGTACCATCCGGATTGGGAGAGCGGAGTCGACTCCACGACCTCGGGGTCGGAGGTGGGTAGGTAGGGTGCTGGAGGAATCTCCATCAAGTCGGGGAGGTTATCACCGCCGGGTAGACTCGAATCCGATGGCCCGGGACAAGGCATGGAGAGCGGCGGTAATCACTCTCAGCGACGGGGTGATCGCCGGGACCCGCCAGGACCGCTCCGGGGAGGTGCTGTCGGGGTTGTTGGGGGAAGCCGGATACGAGATCCGGGTGCGGAGGGCTGTGGAGGACACCGAGGAACTGATCGTGGCGGCGCTGGTGGAGGCCTGTGAGGAAGTGGACCTGGTGGTGACGACGGGAGGGACCGGGCTGGGCCCCCGCGACGTGACCCCCGAAGCCACCCGGCGGGTGATCCACCGGGAGGTCCCCGGCCTTTCCCAGATGATGATGGCCGCCGGCCTGGCGGTCACCCCCATGGCCGCCCTCTCCAGGGCGGTGGTGGGCGCCCGGGGGTCGACTCTGATCATCAACCTGCCTGGCAGTCCCAAGGGGGCGGTGGAGAATCTCGAACCGGTGCTGGGGGTGCTGCCCCACGCCCTCGACCTGCTGGCGGGGGACACGGTCCACTAGAAAACGGGTGGCTGGTGAGGAGCCGGGACCTCGCAATACCGGGTTTTGTCACACCCCCTCCTCATACTTGGGGTATGGATATATGGATCATTATTGCTTTGGCGGTAGTGGCTTGTCTACTGGGGTGGAACATAGCCCAGCACCGCAGTAAGAAAAGGGAGACCCAGTTGCAGCGGCAGGCGGAGGACACCGTGCAAACGGTGCTGGACCTGCTGGGCCGGGATCGACAGGATCGGCAGAGCGAAGCCCGTGCGCTCACCGAGAAGACAGCTACCGCTGCGGCTTTGGAGGCTGCTCGGATGGCCAAGGCCGAATTGGAGACCCAGTCCCGGTCCAGCGCCGATCTGATTGCCCAGCAGCAGAGGACCTTCAGCCGGACGGCCGAGCAGATCGGGGACCATCTCGCAGGGATCCAGCGCGATCTGGCTTCCCGGCAGGGAAACTGGTCGCAGCAGTTCGGTCAGGTTAACGAGACTCTCGCCAAGTTGGGGGGAACCACAGAGTCACTCACTCACATGCTCAGCTCTCCCGGCCAAAAGGGGAGTTGGGGGGAGAAGGTGGCCGAGGACATCCTCCGGGCGATGGGAATGAAGGAGGGCGTCTCCTACGACGTGAGAAAGAGGCTTCCCGGAGGGGAAATTCCCGACTTCGCCTTCCGTCTCCCCAGGGGTCAACTCCTGTGCATGGACTCCAAATTCCCCTTCGACTCTTATCGCAGCTACCAGGAAGCGCCCGAAACCCAGAAGGAAGCGCGTAAGAGGGAGTTCCTCCGTGCGGTTAAAGGGCACGTGAGGGCTCTTTCCACCAAGTCCTACGGAGACGCCGGGATGGTTCTGATGTTCATCCCGCTTGAATCGGTCTATGCCTTTATCTGGGAGAGCGACGCCGGCTTGCCGGACTTCGCCTTCAAGAACGGGGTGATGCTCTGTGGTCCGTCCAACCTGTTTGCCGTCCTCACCCTGGTCAGGGAAGCCAACGCCGCCTTCGCGCTGGAGAAGGCCGGAGACGAGGTGCTGGAGATCTTCAACCTGGTGAAGAGGGAGTGGATGGACACCCAGAAGGTGATCGAGGTGCTCCAGACCCACATCAAAAACGCCGACAAGAAGGTGGGCGAGATCACCGGGAAGCGTTATCAGGCCATGGACAGGGTCTTCGATCAGATCGATTCGGTGCGAAGCGATCGGGGAATGACCCCCACCGACGAAGTCGCTCCCGGTCAGACTGTCCCTTTGATCAAGGTTATCTAGGGGGCGGCGGGGGGATCGCCTGACCGGCCGCCGGTGTCCGGGACGGGCCGGCGGTTCTCTATCCTCTGACGCACATGTCGGATCTGGACACCATCCTGCAGACCGCCCTGGATTGGGGTCGGGCCAAGAAGCGGTTCGCCATGGCCACCGTGGTGGGGGTGAGAGGATCCACCTACCGGCAGTTGGGGGCCCGCCAACTCGTGGCCGAGGACGGCTACTCGGTGGGGACCGTGTCCGGCGGCTGCCTGGATCAGGACCTGCACCGGGTGGTGGAAGAGGTTCTGGCCTCAGGTGACCCCCGGCTGGTGGAATTCGACCTGACCGCCGACGATGAGGCGATCTGGGGATGGGGGATCGGATGCAACGGCGCCACGGAGTTGCTGGTGGTCCCGGCGGCCGATGCCCGGGAGTGGGCTGAGCAAGTCGCATCCTCCCGCACCCACGGGCGCCCACTGGCAGTGGTGCACGAGCTGTTCGGGCCCCGGTTCGCCAAGTTGTACGTGCGGACCGACGGTGTGCAGGGCGGTTCCCTGTCGGATTCATCCCTGGAACCTCAGGCTGTCTCAATGGCTCGGGAAGCCATCGCCGAGGGCAGTTCCCATGTCAGCGCTCCCCAAGGTCGGCGGATGATGGTGGAGGCGTTGGGCGCCCCCTCCAGGCTCCTGATCTGCGGGGCGGGCCATGACGCCGATCCCGTGGCCCACTACGCGGCCGAGCTGGGATTCGAGGTGGTGGTCAGCGACGAGCGGGAAGGGCTGCTCACCCCCGAGCGTTTTCCCTCCGCCCACCTGGCGCCGGCGCCTGCTTCCCGGCTGGGGTCGGAGATCAGCCTTGACCGGCGCACCTACGTGGTGGTGATGAGCCACAATTACCTGCGGGATCTCGACTACCTGCGTTCTGTACTTGGCAGCGACGTCCCCTACATAGGAGCGCTGGGTCCCGGCGCGCGACTTGAGCGTCTCATCGGCGACCTGGAGGCGTCGGGGTCACCTCCATCGACCGAGGACCTCGCCAAGATGTACGGACCGGCCGGCCTGGACATCGGCGCCGAGGGACCCAAGGAAATCGCATGGGCGATCATGGCGGAGATACTGGCTGTGCGGCGCCGTCAATCCGGCGGCTACCTGCGGGACCGGAAAGGTCCGGTATCATCTCGGCGAAACTGACTGCCTCCACATTCTTTCAATCCAGCGACCGAGGCCGGTTCAGGAGCCAGAGGAGCCCCACATGAAGATCGAACACCAAATTGAAGTAGCCAAGCCCCTCCCGATGGTCTGGGATTTCTTCCAGGACATCCCGTCGGTGGTCCAGTGCATGCCCGGTGCGGAGCTGACCGAGGACAAGGGCGACGGCGTGTACGCCGGCAAGATCTCGGTGAAGCTCGGGCCGCTCAGCGCCAACTTCGACGGTGAGGCCACGATCGCCCCTGATCCGGAGAACCGGTCTGCCACCATCGCCGGCAAGGGAGTGGACAGGCGGGGAGGGAGCCGGGGCCGGATGACCGTGGAGTATCAACTCAGCGAGACCGAGGGGGGCACCGGGGTGAGGATCGAGGCCAACGTGTCCCTGGCCGGCGCGGTTGCCCAGTTCGGGCGGAGCGGGCTGATCAAGGAGATCTCCAATCGGCTGATCGGCGAGTTCGCCGAGTGTCTGGAGGGAAAGCTCAGCGCGGTCACCGTCGAGGAGGCCGCCCAGGTCCAGGCAGGAGAGGTAAGGGGGATCGCCTTGTTCTTCCAGACGCTCGGCACCCGCATAAAAGGACTCTTCTCCCGCTCCGGCTAGGGATGCCGGACGGGCTGTCCGGCGCCTTGATCAGCGCTTCCAGGAAGGCTCCAGTTCCGGGTCGATCCAGTAGCGCTTCATCGCCTCGGTAACCACAGACGGCGCCAGCAATTCTTTGGTGGCCAGGGTGGATAGCACACTCACCACCAGGTAGCCGGTGTCGATCTCGAAGAAACGCCGGAGTTTCTTGCGGGTGTCGGAGCGTCCGAAGCCGTCGGCGCCCAGGGTCACGTACGGGCTTGGCACGTATCTCGAGATCTGGTCCGGCACGGCCCTCATGAAGTCTGTGACCGCCGTGATCACCTCGCCCGCCGCCGCCAGTCTCCGGGTCACGTACGGCTCTCTGGGACGTTGGCCGGGATGGAGGAGGTTCCAGCGTTCGACCTCCATCGCCTCGGTCCGCAGGGCTTGATAGGAGGTGGCCGACCACAATTCCACTCCGACCCCGTAGTGTTCCGCCAAGTCCCGCTGGGCTTCCGAAGCGGCGCCCACGGTGGATCCCGAAAAGAGGATTGATCCCTGCTTTTCCACTCCCTCGGGGGAGGGGGCCCATCGATAGAGCCCGGCCAGGATGCCCCCGTCCACACCGGAGGGTTTGGTGGGATGGTGGTAGTTCTCGTTGTACACGGTCAGGTAGTAGGAGATGTCCTCGTTCTCCTGGTACATCCGCCGGATCCCGTCCTCGACGATCACGCCCAACTCGTAGGCGAAGGCCGGGTCGTAACTTCTCATGGAGGGGACGGTGGTGGAGAGCAGCAGGCTGTGGCCGTCCTGGTGCTGCAGACCCTCGCCCATCAGGGTGGTGCGCCCGGCGGTGGCGCCCAGCAGGAACCCGCGCGCCCGGGCGTCGGCGGCCGCCCAGATCATGTCCCCCACCCTCTGGAAGCCGAACATGGAGTAGAAGATGAAAAAGGGGATCATCGGGATTCCCCGGTTGGCGTAGCAGGTGGCGGCGGCCGTCCAGGAGGCGAGCGAGCCCGCCTCGGTGATTCCCTCCTCGAGGAGTTGCCCGTCCTTTCTCTCCAGGTAGGCCAGGATCATGGCCGCGTCCACCGGCTCGTAAAGTTGGCCGCGCGACGCGTAGATGCCGAGTTCCCGGAAGAGGGGATCCATGCCGAATGTGCGGGCCTCGTCGGGGACTATCGGCACCACCCGCGGTCCGAACTCGGGCACACGGCACAGGTTTCTGAGCAGTCTCACGAAGGCCGTGGTGGTGGAGACCTCCACCTTGCCGCTGCCCTGGTTGAGCACGTCGAAGGTCTCGGGAGGAGGGAGGGTGAGGGGCTTTCGGACCCGGACCACCCGGCTGGGAAGCCAGCCCCCCAGGCGTTTGCGGCTCTCCATCAGGTATTGGTATTCGGGAGAGGAGGTGGGCGGCCGGTAGTAGGGGGGGTCGAGATCTCCCTCGAAGGCCGCGTCGGGGATTTCCTGGCGCAACTCGAGTCGATCGCGGAGTTGCATGAGTTGCTGGTTGGTGAGTTGCTTGATCTGGTGGGTTGCGTTCCTTCCCTCCACGTCCGGTCCCAGGGTCCAGCCTTTGATGGTCTTGGTCAGTATCACCGTGGGGGCTCCCGAAGCGCGGGTGGCCGCTTCATAGGCGGCATACACCTTGTGAGGGTCGTGACCTCCCCGGCGCAGTTCCCAGATGTCTCGGTCGCTCAGTACCTTGGCCATCTCCAGGGTGCGGGGGTCTTTTCCGAAGAAGTGCTCTCGCACATACGCTCCGCTCTCGGCCTTGTAGCGCTGGTACTCGCCGTCGAGGGTCCGGTGCATCACGTCCACCAACGCCCCGTCATGGTCCCCCGCCAACAATGGATCCCAACCCGATCCCCACACCACCTTTATCACGTTCCAACCCGCTCCCCGGAAGATCGCCTCCAACTCCTGGATGATCTTGCCATTGCCCCGGACCGGGCCGTCCAGTCGCTGAAGGTTGCAGTTGACCACCCATATCAGGTTGTCCAGACCCTCCCGAGCCGCCAGGGAGATGGAGCCCAGGGCCTCGGGCTCGTCACACTCCCCATCGCCCACGAAGCACCACACCCGGCTGTCCTCGGTGTTGTCCAGGCCCCGGTTGTGGAGGTATTTGTTGAAACGGGCGTGATAGATGGAGTTGATCGGGCCGAGTCCCATGGAGACGGTCGGGTACTCCCAGAACTCGGGCATCAGCCTGGGATGGGGGTATGACGAGAGCCCCCCGCCGTCGATCTCCATGCGGAAATTGTCGAGATGGTGTTCGTCGAGGCGGC
>JAPPKR010000040.1 GCA_028819835.1 bacterium
TTCCAGGAGAAGTACTACGCCCACCACTACGGACGCGACCCCGACGCCCGGGACCACTACCGGGACCATCCCCTGTACGAACGCACCATCCAGTTCTGCGCCGACTACGACCAGGTCTCGTTCGACCCTGACTATCCCACCGAGCCTCTCGAGTTCTTCGAGCCCATGGTCCGCCGCGTCCTCTCCGAGCCCCGCCACCCGTCCACCTGACGCTCCGGCCGGAGTCAGAGTCGGCTGGACCGTCGCTTGTACAGAGACTGGTTTTGCGGGTCTATGGCGATGCGTGCCGACTGGAGAACCGTTACGCCTAGCAAGCACTCGGTGTCATCCTCTCCGAACAGGATGGTGGCTCCGGCGATCTGTCCCATGATTTCCACCTCCGCCGTCGTGACGTCAAAGGAGACCTCACTGCCGTCCGCCAACTCGTACAACCGCTGGCCCTTGGGCTTCAACCCGATGGTCTCGAGGTGAGTTCTGGGCACCAGCGAGTCGATGGCGCCCGTGTCCACAAGGAACTTCCCTTCCCAGGCCTTGTCAGGCTCTGCTGGATTCCGAATGATTGCTGAAGCGTGTATCACCCCCATTGGGCCTCCTTCCCTCAATCCCGTAGCTAGACGAACGGCCGCCGGCCCACCTCCAACCCTGCCTGAAATAATAACCGGTGGCGGAATGTAAAGCCCTTCTACGTGGGACACGAATCTTTCGCGATTCCTTAGAACCAGGCTGTCACACCCCTCCGGCAGAATCTTCGTTATGCCCGAACCACCCGCAACCGGACGCCCGCGAGATCCCGAGACCGGCAGGTTCGTCGCTCCCTGTCCCTTCTACCCCAAGCACCCGGCCACATGTCACGAGCCGATCTGGACGCACTTCGGATGCCTCTGGCCAGATGACCTACCTCCGGAAGAAGTCGGGAGATTCTTCGGCGCAACCGAGAGACCATGGTCGGATCCGGAAGCCCGGAAGACCGTTTTCGGAGGAGTCGGCGGCATCTACTTCGGCGGATAGGCGTCCCCCGACTGATCAGTGTGAAGAGCGTCAGGAACCAGGCTCGACTCGGTAGACCGAGTCGGTAGTGAGGACGTACATCTCTCCAGAGCCGTCTGTGCCGAAGGAGACCACGTTGCCCAGGTCGGGAGCCCATTCTCGCAGGTCCATGGCGAGGGTGCCGTCCCATCGGAAGCTGCGGAGGTAGCCGCCGCAGTAATCCGAGTAGAAGTAGTGACCCTGGAGGCCGGGCATGGCCGGTCCTCGGTAGACGATGCCGCCGGTGACAGAACAGGTTCCCCCATCGTCATGGGCTATCTCCAGCACCGGTAGGGTGAGCCCCGTCGGATCGCAGCCTTGGCGGGGGTCGTAGCAGTGGAAGCCTTCGGTGATCGGCCATCCGAAGTTGAGGCCCGGCTCGGACAGGTTCGCCAGGCTGATCTCCTCATAGGCGTCCTGGCCGACGTCGGCGATGTAGGTCAGGCCGGTGGGTTCGTCGATCCAGAATCGCCAGGGGTTGCGGAGTCCGTACCACCAAACCTCGGAAGTCACCTGGTCGGGGTGGATGCGCACCAGTGCCGCCAGGGGTGTATCCGGGCGCTGGCCGTGGCCGTAGTAGTCGCCCGCCCGGCCGCCGTCCCCCAGGCCCAGGTACAGGTAGCCGTCTGGTCCGAACTGGATCATCCCCCCGTTGTGGTTGGTGGCGGGTTGCTGGGTGAAGAAGATGATTCTCTCCGAGTCGGGATCGGCGGTTCGTCCGTCATCGGAAAGGGAGAACTCGGAGACCACGGTGTGACCGCCCAGATTGCTGTAGTGGACGAACAGGCGCAAGGGCTGGGCCGGATGGAGAGCGATGCCCAACAAGCCTTGCTCTCCACGGAACGTCACCTTCTCGGAGAGATCCAGCACCAGTTGATCGGCGATCTCGTCATCGAGGATGAAGTGGATCCGTCCTCCTTGTTCGGCCAGGAGGGAATGGTCGGCGCCCGGGGAGGCGGTGAGAAAGATCGGGTTTTGCGCCCCCTGGGCGACTTCGACGAATCGGAGAGAGTCGGGAGGAAGCGCCCTGGTGGTGGGGGGAGTTTCTTCGGGCTCGGGTGGCGGGGAGGCGTCAGCGGGAACGGAGGTCGCGGCATTGGTGGTAGTAGCCGTGGAGGTGGTGGTTGTCTGGTCGCTCTCGGATGGGGAAGCTTCGTCGGATGAAGGGGAGGGCCGTTCTTCGGGAGGGGATGCAGCGGTTGCAACGGTGGTGACCGGAGAGGTGGTGATAGGGGAGGCCGGAGCGGAGGTGGTCTCCGATGTCTCAGGTGGGAGTGCCCTTTCCTGGGCATCCGAGCAGGCCGCGATCATCAACACCGCCGCCAAGCACACCAGGCTCCTGCCGTTCCATAGTGACATGTGAGTTGGTCCTCCTCTCTATATCCGAAACCTACTGGACTGGGGGTCAACAAGGCCGCCCCGGGGCTCGGGGAGGCTCCCCTCCGCAGGTGCTGATCATCTATATGATGAATGGCATGGAGGAAGGAGCGCCCCGGACACCGCGCCGTTCCACCAGCACCTCCGTGTTCGGAGCAGGTCGAAGAGAGAGCCATGACTCGTCGGCCTTTTACGCCCGTTTCAAGCCACCGGTCATCGATGACGACAATCGGGTCGGCTCCCGTCCTGACATGAACGGGCCGATCCTGGGAGATGCTCGGCGGATGGAAGAACTTCCCGACCGGTCCGTTGCGTTGGTGGTTACGTCTCCTCCCTACTTCGTAGGGAAGGAATACGAGGACGCGGTGCTACAGGCGGCTCGTTCCAACTCCCTTTCGGCTGAACTTCCGGGAGATTACCGGGAGTATCTCCGGCTCCTTCACGATGTCTTCGTCGAGTGCCGCAGGGTTCTGGAACCGGGCGGGCGCATGGCCGTAAACGTGGCCAATCTCGGGAGGAAACCCTATCGGAGCCTCTCCGCCGATGTCATCGGGATCTTCGAGTCTCTCGGCCTGCTACTCCGGGGGGAGATCATCTGGCGCAAGGCTTCCGCGGCCAGCGGTTCCTGTGCCTGGGGCTCATTCCGCAGCCCTGCCAATCCGGTGCTCAGGGACGTGACGGAGCGGGTGATCATCGCGTCCAAGGGCCGGTTTGATCGGGCTCTCACTTCTGCTCAACGACAAGCACAGGAGCTTCCCTTCCGTCCCAGCCTGGCCAACGACGAGTTCGTCGAAGCGACCCTGGACGTGTGGGACATTCCTGCTGAGAGAGCCCGTCGGGTGGGTCACCCGGCGCCTTTTCCGGTGGAGCTTCCCTTGAGGCTCATCGATCTCTATACATACCGAGACGACCTCGTGCTCGACCCCTTCATGGGGTCAGGCACGACTTTGGTGGCTGCTCACCGAGCAGGGAGGAGAGGGGTCGGATACGACATAAACCCCGAATATGTGGACATGGCTCGGCAGAGGTTGGAGATGGTTCACCGGCGGCCCTTCCCGGAGGAGGAAGCCCAGGCAGCCAGGCCGTCCAACGGCGCTGTAGCCAGGACGGTGAGCGCCCGTGACCCCAATGAGCACTTCCAAGCGCGGGCGCTGCGGGAAGGGAAGAAAGCCCAGGACTTGGCGAGGGACGCCTTGAGTCATGCCGGGTTTCAGATTGTCAGGACAAATCCCCGGATAGCCAGGTTGGGCATCCAGTTCAACTTTCTGGTCGAGAACCGGCTTGGCCGAAGGTGGTACGTGGACGTCTCGGGGGCTTTCACCACCGTCCGTCCGGGACTCATGCGAACCGACACCCTGTGGAAGACGCTGGGCCGGGCCCACGTCCATCACATGGCGGGAGACGGGACTCCGCTCCTGGTCCTGACCTCGAACCTGCCCAAGCCCGGGACCGAAGGATGGAAGGCTCTGAAAGCGGTGGGACCCCGAAGCGTGTTCGACGCCATCGAGATCTTCGACCCGAAGGGCGCCGACCGCCTGGCGATATATGGAAGGGACGACAGAAGCCGTCCGACTGAGGGATTCTGGACCCCCGAACAGATCGAGCAAGCCTTCGCAGAGTAGTTCGGGAGGGAGATCCGGCCGACCCCCGCGCGGAGGACAGGCGGCGTAAGGCTCCCGTAGACCAGACCAGGCGCGGAATCTCAGACTGTCACACCCCCCTCTTACGGTTGTGGAGATACAGCAACAGGACTATCACCACCAGGAGGTGTGAACCATGAGCGGGACTACCCGGACCAGAGAACCACAAGAGAGTCAGAAGGTGCGGGGGGTGGTCGAACTCAGGGCCGACCGCATGGGGTTCTCCTTCCCCGTCCACGAGGACGCAGAGTTCACTATTGACTTTCAGCGCACTCTCCGGATCCCCGACGACGGTCGGGAGCATTTTCTGCCGCCGGGACTGGGGAGATTCCCCCTTGATCTGGTGGACGACTACGCTGATCGGGTCCCGGAGGCTTGGCGAGAACACGGCGGGGTCTTTCTCCCCATGTACCAGTCCGAGGCGATGTGGATCAACTTCGGCGGCGGGTATCCGATGGCCGTCAAGGTGGCTGCGGGGAAGATCAACGCGCTGACCGGCGAGGAATGGACAGAGGACCTCTGCGAGGATCCTCAGGACTATCTGGTGGTCCCCGATCAACCGTGGCTGGACGGGTTCAGTATCAAGCGGGGCCTGATTCGCCAGTTCGTGGCGATGCGGCTGGGTGAGGGGTACACGGCCGAGGAGCAACTGACCGGCAAGGCCCGCCACGGCGGCGTCCAGATCACCGCGTACCCGATGAAGGCCACGGAATATAAGGCGCGATTCCCCAGGATGGACAGACGCTCCGATGTCATGTACTGCATGGAGCTTTCCGCCGCTCCTGCCGAAGAAATGGGACTGGCGCCGGGGGGTCTCATGCGCCAGGAGATCTACGAAGACGACTACGGAATAGATGTGTGGGACACCACGGCTGGCGTCAGTTGCTATGTGCACATCGTCAACAGCCTCCAGTACTTCTCGGTGTGCGGGGTCGCCCCGCCGCACCGGCCTCCCACCGCGGGGGAGTATGCCGAGGCGGGGTTGCCGTGGTTCGACTACTACGACGCCGATCGGGCGGCTCTGGCCGGCGCCGAAAAGCTGGCCGGCTTGGACAGTGTCGCCGAGCGCCGGGTCAAGGAAGGACGGGTGGTCCGCACCGAGGGCCCCCTGGGGCCGGTGGTGGTCCAGCCGCTGTCTCCGGATGATCTCCTGAGAGCCAACTGAGGGCAGGCTCCGGACCGCGGTCAGCCCTCCGCTGTAGCTCTTTGTCCGGTGGCGCTCAGACGGCGCCCATGTAGCGGTGGTGCGACCAGGCTTCGTAGACCACGATGGCCACCGCGTTGGCCAGGTTGAGGCTGCGCACGCCGGGCAGCATGGGGATGCGAGCGGTCTCGTCGACCCATAGGGCGGACGTCACCTCTTCGGGGAGCCCGGTCGACTCGGGCCCGAACAGCAGGGCGTCGCCTGGTGCGTAGTCGAGCGAGGAGTGCCAGGTGGCGCCCAGGGGCGAGAAGGCGAATACCCGTTGGGGATCCTCGGAGTCCATCCATGCCTCGAGGCTCTCGTGCACCTGGGTGATCACCCTCTCCCGGTAGTCCATCCCCGCCCGCTTCAGGCGGGTGTCGGACATCTCGAATCCCAGGGGCTCGATGAGGTGGAGAAGGCAGCCGGTGTTGGCTGCGAGGCGCATGATGGCGCCGGTGTTGGGCGGTATCTCCGGCTGGTAGAGAACGATGGAGAACACGGCGGTTCTCGGCGCCGGCGGGTCAGCTCCCCGGGCCGAAGACCAGCACGGTGTTGTGGCCCCCGAAACCGAAGGAGTTGGAGACCGCCAGGCTGGGTTCCCACTCCTGGCGCTCCGTCACGATCCGGTGGAGGGGAATGTCGGGGTCCTGTTCTCTCAATCCGATGTTGGGGGGGATCTGTCCCCGGCTGATGGCCAGCACGGATGCCACGGCCTCTATCCCCCCGCTGGCTCCCAGGGCGTGGCCCGTGGTCCCCTTGATGGAGGAGACCAGTGGCTGGCGATCTTCCCAGATGTCGGCGATGATCCGCCCTTCGCCCGCGTCGTTGAGTTGAGTGGCGGTGCCGTGGGCATTGATGTAGCCCACCTGTTCGGGAGTGGCGCCCGCGTCGGCCAGGGCTCCCTCGAGGGCGCGTCGGGCGCCGTCCCCCTCCGGGTGGGGAGCGGTGATGTGATGTGCATCCGAGGTGGTTCCCGCACCCAGGATCTCCGCCAGGATGTCGGCGCCTCTATCCCGAGCCCTGTCCCACTCCTCCAGAACCATCACCGCGGCGCCTTCCCCGACCACGAACCCGTTGCGGTCGATGTCGAAGGGCCGTGACTCGTCGGTGGGAGAGAGGGCCCGCGCCACCCTGAATCCGGCAATGGTCGCCGGGCGGATCGCCGCTTCGGACCCCCCCGCCACCATCAGGTCGGTGTATCCCCACTGGATCTGGCGCAAGGCGTCGCTTATTGCCTGGGCGCCTGCCGCGCACGCCAGGGTCTGGGTGGTGGCCGGTCCCAGGAAGCCGAAGGTGATGGAGATGTCGGCGGCTGCGGCGTTCCCCATCATCATGGGGATGGCCACCGGCGAGGGACGAGGCCTCTCACTGTGATTGACCGCCTCCACCAGGCCCTCGAACGACTGCATCCCGCCTATGCCGGTCCCGATGCACGTCCCCGATCGCAGGGGATCGGCGCCATGGTCGCCGGCCATGGCCAACGCCTCGTGCGCGGCGGCCCGCGCGTACTGGGAGAACAGGTCCAGCCGCCGGACCTGGCGGCGGGGTATCCACACCGTCGGGTCCCAGTCCTCAACGGCGAAAGGCCCCTTCCCGGGGTCCTTGGTGAGGCCTTCCCAGAAGGCTTCGGTGCCCACGCCGGGGCTGGTGACGACTCCTACGCCGGTGACCGCGACCCTGCGTCTGCTCATCCTGTCCCTCTCTGGTCGTGCGGCACGGTTCCTACTCGCCTTCGGTTTGGTCCATTGCGGCGGCCTGGTACACGCCGAAGACTATGCCCTGGGGGTCGCGGCAGTAGGCGACTTGCCCGACCTCGGGTATGTCCTGGATGGGCACCACCGTCTCGCCCCCGGCGGACGAGATCTGCTCCAGGGCTTGGTGAATGTCCTGTACGTCCACCGTGATCACGGTGCGAGCCTGGTCGTCGGGCGAGGGCATCAGCGCGCCGTTGATTCCCGGCCGGTCGTCTGGGCCGGTGGTGGCCAGCCAGTACGGGAATTCTCCCCATTGTTGAAAGGTCCATCCCAGCGCCTTGGAGAAAAAATCCTGGCTGGCCGCCGGATCGGGACTCTGATACTCGAAGTGAACCGGTCGCATTGAACTTTCCTTTCTAGTGGGCAGCCGTCTCGGGTCTGAAATCCAACTCGTACAAAAGCTCGGATCCGCCCGACGCCGCGCTCTCCAGGGAAGCGGCTTCGGGGAGGAGTTGCTCGCAGTAATAGCGGGCGGTGGCGACCTTCTGCCGCAGCCAGTCGTCGTCTGCTCCGGACGTTCCGATCTTCTGTAGAGCCGCCTGGGCGGATCGGACCATCAGCCATCCGCCCATCACCGTGCCGAACATCGTCAGGTAGGGGTAGGCGCCCGCCAGGGCGCCCTGGTAGTCCCCCTTGGCCAGGTGAGACCCCAGGGTGAGGCTGGATCGGCCGAGAATCCGGACCGTCCGGGCCAATTCCTCGCCGGTCGCCTTCAACTCGGCGACAGAGGAGGCCTCGGCCGCGGTGACGCCCACCTGCTCCAGCAGTTCCTTCACCGCCGCACCCATGCGTATGGGGAGCTTTCTCATCACCAGGTCGATGGCCTGGATGCCGTTAGTCCCCTCATAGATGGGGCTGATGCGGGAATCGCGGAAGAACTGGGCGGCGCCGGTCTCCTCGACGAATCCCATGCCGCCGTGGATCTGGATGCCCAACGACGCCACCTCCACCCCCAGGTCGCTGCACCAGGCCTTGGCGATCGGGGTCAGGATCGAAACCAACTCCTCGGAGTGGGTCCGCTCCTCGTCGGTATCGGCGTAATGGGACCGGTCGACGGCGGCCACGCAGTAGAAAAGGAGAGCTCTCATCGCCTCGATGCGTGCCTTCATGGTGGCCAGCATCCGCCGAACGTCCGGGTGTTCCACGATCAGGGACTGCTGGCCGCGGGGAGCCCCCACCGCTCTCCCTTGGCGCCGCTCCCAGGAGAACTCCAACGCTTTCTGGTAGGCGCGCTCGGCCACTGCCAACCCGCCCTGTCCGACGGCGATCCGCGCCGCGTTCATCATGGTGAACATCCGCGCCATGCCTCCCTGTTCGGGACCCACCAGGTACCCGACCGCCCCGCCTTGCTCGCCGTAGGAGAGCATGCAGGTGGGGCTTCCGTGAATGCCCAGCTTGTGCTCCAGGGAGACGGTCCGGATGTCGTTCAGCTCACCCGGCTTCCCGTCGGGGCCCACCAGGCGCTTGGGCACTATGAACAGCGAGATTCCCTTGGTGCCCGCAGCAGCGTCGGGGGTGCGGGCAAGGACGGTGTGGATGATGTTGTCCGCCATGTCGTGATCGCCCCAGGTGATGAAAATCTTGGTGCCGGTGATCCGGTAGGTCCCGTCCGGCTGGGGGATGGCCTTGGTGGTGAGGGCGCCCACGTCGGAGCCGGCGTGGGGCTCGGTGAGGTTCATGGTGCCCGACCACTCTCCGGTGATGAGCTTCTCCAGGTAGAGACCCTTCTGCTCTGCGGATCCGTGCATGTTCAGGAGGTGAACGGTTCCGGTGGTGAGAGTGGGACACAGAGAGAACGACAGGCTTGAGGAGATCATCATCTCATCGACTGCGAAACCCACAGCCTGGGGCATTCCCCCTCCGCCCCAGTCGGCGGGCAGAGAGATCGCCTGCCAGCCCGCTTCGACCAGTTTCCAGTAGGCCTCGGCGAACCCGGTTGGAGTCTTCACCGTCCCGTCCTCGGTGAGGACCGACCCTTCAAGATCACCGACCGGGTTGAGGGGGGCCACCACTTCGGAGTAGAAGCGCCCGGCTTCTTCCAGTAGTTCGCCAACGGTTGCCGGATCGGCGTGCTGGTATCCGTTGAGTTTGGCCAGGGTCTCCAAGTCGACGATGTGTTCCAGCACGAAGCCGATGTCTCGGAGGGGAGGCCGGTAAACGCTCATCTTCAGTAACAGAGAATATCAAGATGCCGGCCCTCGCCTTAAAGCGAAAACTTCTGGCTGCTCAGGCCGGGGAGGGCCTATTCTTTGGGCGAAACTGGATTCTGCCCACTGCCGCCCCCGATTTCAAATGACCACCCGGAACGACCCTTCACGCTTTTTCAACCGAGAGCTCTCCTGGCTGGACTTCAACAGCAGGGTGATCGCCCTGGCCGAACAGGAGGAGACGCCGCTCTTGGAGAAGGTGCGGTTTCTGTCCATATGGGCTTCGAATCTTGACGACTTCTTCCAGATCCGGGTGGCCGGGCTCAAGGAGCAGGTCGCCCACGGGA
>JAPPKR010000146.1 GCA_028819835.1 bacterium
TCACCACATCCCCCCGGCCGGAATCCACAAAGGCAAAGGGCGTGGAGAAGATCGCTTCCTTCGACCCGGTGGCGGGAAGCACCTGGGTGTCGGGATCGACCTGCCGACCGAACCGGCGCTGCACATAGCCGGCGATCGCCTCCCTCAGTTCCCGCAACCCGCGCGTGGTCGGATACTGCGACACCTCGGGCACGGCCCGGCGAAGCGCCTCCGGGATGAAGGGCGGCGTCGGCTCCCGGGGATCGCCGATCGAGAAGTCGATGAGCCTCTCCCCCCGGTCGCGCATCTCCCTGGCCCGGTTCTGGATGGCCGCGATCGGATAGGACCCCATTTCTCTGAGCACCGGGTTGATCCGCATCCCCATCACGCTAGCCGTTTGGTCGCCTCACAAATGTCACATTCGATCATTCTCCATGGACGGAGCGGGGGTATAATGTAGCAACATACACTCACGGGGAGGTCGTTGATGACAAGGCCAGCGCGAACCATCAGCAGTCGGGAGTTCAACCAGAGCACCGGCGCCGCCAAGAAAGCCGCCCGAAACGGTCCGGTCTACATAACCGACCGCGGACGGCCGTCCCATGTCTTGTTGAGCTACGAGCATTACCGGGAAATGGCCAGTGACCAGCCCAGCATCGTCGACATTCTGGGGGAGCCTGCGGGTATCGCCGATGTCGACTTCGATATTCCGAGACGGGACGACCTGGGGCGAGCCGCTGTCTTCGACTGATGTACCTGCTCGACACGAATGTCGTCTCTGAACTGCGCAAAGTAACCCGCGGCAGGGCCGATCCAAACTTCGCGGCTTGGGCCGCTTCGGTGGAGTCGGAGTCCCTGTATGTCTCTGCGATCACCATCCAGGAACTTGAGATCGGTGTGCTCCTGGCTGAGAGGCGCGACCCCTCAGCCGGCGCAGTGCTGAGATACTGGCTCGACCGTCAGGTATTCGAGGCCTTCGACCGGCGCATCTTGCCAGTTGACTCCCAGGTCGCCCTCCGTGCCGCGGCCCTGCACATCCCGGACCCTGCTCCGGTGCAAGACGCCCTGATCGCGGCAACCGCACTAACGCACAGAATGAAGGTGGTCACCCGCAACACCCGTCATTTCGAGCGCTTCCACCCCCTGCACATACTGGATCCCTGGAAACAGAGGATCGCCAAGTCCTAACCAAGGGATCCGGCCCCGCCTTTCATCGAGCATCATCAGGTGACACACATGAGCAGACGGACTCCAACTCAAGAATCGGGACTCTGAGGGGGCGTACAATTGCCGGTCGTGCGTTACCGGCTGATCTATCTGGGCCTGGGACTCCTGGCCGTGGCGACCCTGTCCATCTGTTTCGTCTTCGGACGAGGCGGGGATCCGCTTACCCTGCCTGATCCGCTGGAGAGGGTCAGCCCCAACCCCTACGACGCGGTTCTCCCCCAGAGCGGCTTGGAAATCGACCTGCAGGTGGGCTACGAGGCCCGCATCTACGTGGACGGCTACCCGATCCCCGAGTCGGAGCTGTCCTTCCAGGAGGGTGTGGGGGTCTACCGGTGGAGGCCCAGCAGCCGGAGCCTCATCGCCGAGCGATGGGCGGTGGGCGAGCACACCATCCGGGTGGAGTGGGAGAAGGTCTACGGCCTTCCCGATGTCGGGCAGTTCACCTGGACTTTCAGGGTGCAGTAGGCGCCTTGAACCGGCGCAGCCGGAGGGAGTTGGTCACCACCGAAACGCTCGAAAACGCCATTGCTGCGGCGGCCACCATCGGATTGAGCACTCCGGCGACGGCCAGGGGAATGGCGGCTACGTTGTAACCGAACGCCCAGACCAGGTTGGCGACAATCACCCGATAGGTGCCCCGAGCCAGGGCCAGGGAAGTAGGAACCCCCAAGGGATCCCCGCTCATCAGAACGATGTCGCCCGCTTCGACCGCCACATCGGTCCCGGTACCGATCGCGATCCCCAGATCGGCCGCCGCCAGCGCCACCGCGTCGTTTATCCCGTCGCCTACGAAGCCCACCACCGCTCCCTCTCGCTTGAACCGGGCGATCTCCTCGGCTTTTTCGGCGGGAAGTACGTCGGCTTTGACTTGATCGATCCCCAACCGGCGACCCATCACGGAGGCTGACCCCAGGTTGTCCCCCGTTAGGAGGGCCAACGTTATGCCCATCTTCCTCAGGCGGGAAAGAGCCGCCGCGGCAGTTGGGCGCGGAGAGTCAGACACAGCCAAGACGCCGTGAACTTCGCCTTCCCAGCCCGCCAGGAAGACGGTTTTGGCCTCGGCTTCCAGTTCTTTGATGGCCTCTCGCCAGGCGGAATCCGACTTCAAACCCGCATCGGCCAGGAACCCGGGCTTTCCCACCCACACCTCCACACCGTCGACCCGTCCCCTGACTCCCCGACCGGCCACCTCCTCCACCTGCTCCGGCATCGTGGGTCCGACTCCCCGTTCCTGTGCGCCCCTGGCTACCGCTTGACCGATGGGATGGGAACTTCCTCCCTCCACGGAACCCACCAGGTGCAGGAAGACGTCCGGGTCATCTGCGCGTACATCGGTGAGGGTCATCCTCCCCTCGGTAAGGGTGCCGGTCTTATCAAAGACCATGGTGTCCACCTCACGGGTCCGCTCGAATACCTCCGAGTTCTTGAACAGGACACCCAACTCAGCGCCTCGGCCGCTCCCAGCCATAATGGCGGTGGGCGTGGCCAGACCCAGAGCGCACGGACAGGCGATTATCAACACCGCAACCCCGTTTTGGATGGCTTCCCACAACTCCACCCCCCCTGCCAGCCAGCCCACAAAAGTGGCGATCGCCAGCAGTATCACCACGGGCACGAACACCGACGAGACCCGGTCGGCCAGCCTCTGGATGGGAGGTTTTGAAGATTGCACCTCCTCGACCATTTCGACGATCCGAGAGAGCGCCGTGTCGGCCCCAACCTGTTCCACCTCGAACACCAACCTCCCCGTCAGGTTCACAGTCCCGCAGTAAACCGAGTCTCCCTCGAGTCGCTCCGCCGGCAGAGACTCCCCGGTCAGCATCGACTCGTCGACCGTGGATAAACCCTGGGTGACAACACCGTCGGCGGGTATCTTCTCACCCGCCAACACCACTACCAGATCCCCAACCTCCAACTCCTCCTGGGCGATCTCTTCTTCCACGGAGTCTCGGATCACCCGCACCGAGTCGCTGAACCCGAGTTCCAGCAACTTTGCCACCGCCTGCGACGCTCGACCCTTGGCCCTGGCTTCGAGATAGCGCCCCAAAAGGATCAGGGTGACGATCATCCCCGCTGTCTCGAAATACACGGCCTGGCTGTTGAAGGAGGCCCAAGTCGAGTAGATGAACGCGGTCAGAGACCCCAGGGAGATCAGTGTGTCCATGTTGGCTTGACCACCGCGCGCCCGTTGGAAGGCGATCTGGTGAAACTGCCGTCCCCAAACGAACACCACCATCCCCGCCAACACCCATTGGATCGCCAGCCACAAAGGTTCGTGGGGAGCCAGCATCGAAATGCCCATCAAAGGCGCTGCAAGAACCGCAGCAGCCACGAAGTTGCGCCACTGCCGCCGGGACTCCTGGGCAAAGGGACCGTCGCCGCCGGCCTCTGTGGCTTCGGGCGTGATAGGCCCCATGTCGTATCCGATGTTCCGTATCTCCTCGAACAGCGAGGCGGCGTCGGTCTCGGAAGCGAAGGTGACCCTCACCTTGGCGGCCATCAGGTTGACCCGGGCCTCTGCAACATCCTCCCTCCCGACAAGGGCACGCTCCACCCGCCCCGCGCAGGAGGCGCAGGTCATGCCCTCAACAGCAAAGTCGTCAGTCTGGAGCGTCGTCAAGATGACTCCGGTGCTAGGTGACTTTGGGTGCCAGGGGCCCCATCTCGTACCCGACGTTCCGTACTTCGTCGAACAGGGAGGTGACGTCGGTGCCGCGGGCAAAGGTCACCTTTACGCTGGCCCCCTTCAAGTTGACCTTGGCCTTCTTGACTTCCTCCCTCTCAAGAAGAGCCTTCTCCACATGCGCTACGCAGGCGCCGCAGGTCATACCATCAACCCGGAAAGTGTCCGTCTGGAAAGTTTTCACGACAACTCCGATTATAAGAAACTCTGTATCACCCCTTAACAGACAGAAAGGCGAGGTTTGTTCCACGCTCTCCGGTTGATCAATCGGCGGGGCCGCCGACCGGCAACTTTGCAGACTTGGGCGGGACGGGCCGGTAATTTGAGGTACATAGGTTCCGATGCTGTATCTCGACCACGCCGCCACCACCCCGATCCGCCCGCAGGTATGGGAGGAGATCTCTGCGCTGGCGGACCGCGGATGGGGCAATCCCACCGGGTTTCACGCTGCGGCCCGCTCCGCCAAGAACGCCCTGGAGGAGGCGCGGGAGAGGGTGGCGGCGCTGCTGGGGTGCCGCCCCTTGGAGGTGGTGTTCACCGGCGGCGGCACCGAGTCCGACAACCTCGCCGTGAAGGGAGCGGCCCTGGCGCGGGGAGAGCGGGGAGGGGTGGTAACCACCGCGGTCGAGCACGAGGCGGTGCTGAGTTCGGTCCGCTTCCTTGAGGAATGGGGGTGTCCGGTGACCAGGGTGGGGGTGGACCGAGATGGTCTGGTGGATCCCTCCGAGGTGACGGCGGCCGTCAACCCCCAAACGGCGGTCGTGTCGGTGATGGCGGCCAACAACGAGACCGGGGCCCGCCAGCCGGTCCGTAAGATCACCGAGGCAGTGAGAGACCGCCCCAGGTGTAAGGCGCTGGTGCACACCGATGCGGTGCAGGCCTTCATCTCCGAGGAACTCAGAGTGGAAGATCTGGGAGTGGACTTGATGTCACTGGCCGCCCACAAGTTCGGCGGCCCGACCGGCGTGGGGGTTCTGTACGTCCGGGAAGGGGTGGCGCTCGAGCCCGTGACCCACGGCGGGGGACAGGAACTGGGCCGCCGGTCGGGAACCCATCATGTGTTGGGAGCGGTGGGGATGGCTCGGGCAATGGAGTTGGCCGCTTCGGATCGGGAACGCTTTCGACGGGATGTGGGAGAGGCCCGGCGGAGGTTCGAAGGGGCGCTCTTGAAGCAGGTGCCCGGCCTGGCGATCACATCCCGCTCCGCCCGGACCGTCCAACACTCCCATCTCCGGTTTCAGGGAGTGGCCAACCAGACTGTGCTGGTCCGCCTCGACCGCCTGGGGCTGGCAGCCTCGGCCGGTTCCTCCTGCCAGTCGGGCGCGGCGCAGGTTTCCCATGTGCTGTCGGCCATGGGGATGTCAGACAGCGAAGCCCGCTCCAGCGTGCGGTTCTCCTTCGGATGGACCACCCAACCCTCCGATGGGGACCTCGCCGCCAAACTCACCCTCCGTGCCGTGGAGGGCCTGTTGTGAGGGTGCTGGCCGCTATGAGCGGAGGGGTGGACTCCTCGGTGGCCGCCGCCCTGATGCACGAGGAGGGCCACGAGGTGACCGGGGTGACCCTCAAGCTGTGGCAGGGTCCGGACGGCGAGGCGCCCACCCACGGGTGCTGTACGGTCTCCGACTCCGAGGACGCCCGCCGGGTCGCCGCCGGACTCGACATTCCCTATTACGTGTTCGACTACACGGACGACTTTGCCTCGGCGGTGGTCGATCCCTTCGTGGAGTCCTATCGCAACGGGCGCACGCCCAACCCCTGCGTTGAGTGCAATCGCTCCATCAAGTTCTCCATCCTCCTGGAAGAGGCCGCCCGACTGGACTGCGACCTGCTGGTCACCGGCCACTACGCCCGGGTCACCCGTGAGGAGGGCAGATGGCGCCTCCGACGGGGGGTTGACCAGTCGAAGGACCAGTCCTATGTGCTCCACATGCTGGGACAGGGAGAACTGGCCCGAACCCGGTTCCCGGTCGGAGGGATGACCAAGAGCGAGACCCGCCAGGTGGCTGCCGGCCTCGGGCTTCGTAACGCTCACAAGCGGGATAGCTATGAGATCTGCTTCATCGCCGACGACTATCGGCGGTTCATTGCCCAGCGGACGCCCGAGGCTGTCCGGCCGGGCCGGATCGTCGATGCCTCCGACAACCAGCTTGGGGAACACCGGGGGGTGGTCAACTTCACGGTGGGCCAGCGGCGAGGGCTGGGCATCGCTGTGGGGGAACCCCGCTACGTGGTGGAACTCGACCCTCACACCTCCACCGTGGTGATCGGATCGGCCCGCGACCTCCTGACTGAGGCCGCCGAAGTCGAGGGCGTGTCCTGGGTGGACGGCGCTCCCCCGCCGGAGACCCGCCCCGAGTGCCTGGTGCAACTCAGGGTCCATGGCGAGCCCGTCGGTGCCCTGCTGAGTCCCTCTGACTCCCGTTTAGGCCGCTGGACTGTCGCCTTCCACCAACCCCAACGGTCCGCGGCGCCCGGCCAGGCGGCGGTCTTCTACCGGGAAGACCAGGTGCTGGGCGGCGGCACCATCGCCAGGCTCCTGAGATGAGCGACCCCTCCCGCCGGGTGGAAGAACTTCGATCCGAGATCCGCCGTTATGACCACCACTACTACATACTGGACGCTCCCCTCATAGACGACGCCGGCTACGACGAACTGTGGCGGGAATTGGTGCGGCTTGAGACGGAGCATCCCGAGTTGGTCGCCGTGGACTCCCCCACCCAGCGAGTTGGGGCTCCGGTCTCCGACCTCTTCTCGCCCGTTCAGCACCTTCGACCCCTGTTCTCTCTGGACAACGCCGTCTCCTCCGATGAGCTCGAAGCATGGGAGCAGCGGATTGAGCGAATGCTGGGACGGCGGCCCGATGGATACGTGTGCGAACCCAAAGTCGACGGGCTGGCGGTGGTGCTCACCTACCGGGAGGGCGTCCTGGAGGTGGCGGCGACCCGGGGAGGCGGGGAGGTGGGCGAGGACATTACCGCCAACCTGCGCACCCTCTCCTCTGTTCCCTTGCGCCTTTTGGGCGACTCGCCGTCGTTGCTCGAAGTGCGGGGCGAGGTTTACATGACGCTGGACGGATTCGACGAACTCAACCGGAGCCGGAGGGAGGCGGAGCAGCCAACCTTCGCCAATGCCCGCAACGCGGCCGCCGGGTCGGTCCGTCAAAAGGACCCCCGGGTGACTGCGTCCAGGGCCCTGGAGATCTGGGTCTACCAGGCCGGAGTGCTGGAGGGTGGCCCGTCGCTGCGGCGACACCGGGAGGTCCTGGACTACCTGCAGTCACTGGGACTGCGGGTTAATCCCGGGTCCATCCCGGCCCCGGGTCTCACAGAGGTGAATGCCTATGTGGAGAAGATGCTGGACGAGCATCATCGTCTCCCCTACCAGACCGACGGGGTGGTGGTCAAAGTGGACAGCCTGGCCGACCAGGACGAGTTGGGCGCCACCGCCCGGGCGCCCCGCTGGGCGGTGGCGTACAAGTTCCCACCCGAGGAGCGGGTGACCACCCTCCGGGGGATCCAGATCAACATCGGGCGCACCGGGGCGGCCACCCCCTTTGCGGTGCTGGAACCGGTGTTCGTGGGAGGCGCCAACGTAAGCATGGCCACCCTCCATAACGAGGACCAAGTGCATCAAAAGGACGTGAGAGTGGGAGACCGGGTTGTCGTGCGACGGGCAGGAGACGTGATACCCGAGGTAGTGGGGCCGGTGCTCACACCGGGAAAGGACCGGGCGCCGCCGTGGGAGATGCCGAGGGACTGCCCGTTCTGTAACAGTCCGATCGAACGACCCGAGGGTGAGGCGGTAGCCCGGTGCACGAGGGGTCTGACCTGTCCCAGCCGGCTCCGGGAGTGGCTGTTCCACTTCTCCTCGCGGGGCGGGATGGACATCGAGGGACTGGGGTACAAGACCGTCGACATGCTGCTTCGGGACGGCACCATCAAGGGCCCGGCCGACGTCTTCTTCCTGGGCCCCGAGCACTTCGAGGATCGCCAGGGCTGGAAGGACAAGTCGATCCGGAACCTCCTGGATGGGATCGATGCGGCCCGCCACCGCCCCCTGTGGAGGCTGCTGGTGGCGCTGGGGATCCGCCACGTCGGCCCGGGGGGAGCGAGACTCATCACCGCCCGCTACCGGTCGATGGACCGGATCGCCGCCGCCACCGAAGAGGACCTGGCCGCCATCGACGGGATCGGGGAGACCATCGCCGGTTCGGTCACCGAGTGGATGGACGACCCCGACAACCGGGAACTCCTGGCCAGACTGGGCGAGGGCCGGGTGAGCCTGGCCGACCCCGAGCCCGCGGAGGAGATCCCCCAGACCCTCTCGGGGCTGACGCTGGTGGTAACCGGGGGGCTTGAGTCCATGAACCGCGATGGGGTCCAGCATGCCATCACAGCCCGAGGAGGCCGGGCCGTTTCGTCGGTCTCCTCCAAGACCTCGGCATTGGTGGCGGGGTCCTCCCCGGGCGCCTCCAAGCTGGCCAAAGCCGAGCAACTGGGTACCCCGATCCTCACCGAAGAACAGTTCCTGGCACTGCTGGAACATGGTCCTGGAGGAATACTCCCCGATCGGGTGTGAACGCTATCCGCCCGACCAACCAGATTGTCCGCGAGACAAGGCACCAAAGAGGGACAGTCGAGACAAGGCAGGGTTTCGTCATTGCCAGTGAGATGCACGTCTAGGGGACAACCCACCTTAGCAACGCGCCAACCGGGCTGGCCTGCACTTGTCTCCACTCTGACGCCACCCAGCCCCGGCGCCACAGCATCACAGCCGGTGCCTCCACCGACAGCAGCCACCCGATAGCAGGCCCCACCGCCATGTCTCCCGCCGACCGGCCGTTGTCCACAGCGACCGCTGCTTGCACATCAAACGCACTGTGTGAACACCGTCCCCAGATCAATCACGGTTGCCGTCGCGAACGACCTCTCGTATGCGGCCTGCACTGGTGACAACCCCACCCACAGCTGCGGTTCCCACTCTTGGGAGACCGTAACTCTCATCTTTCCATCGGCAGTCACGCACACCCGGTCATCTCCGGTGCAATCGTTCCCAGCCACCACACAGTTCTCAGCCAGGTCGGCTGCGACCCATTCCGCCCGCTTCCGCACGATGTCCGTGTGCTGCACAAACCGCGCGTAGTCGCCCAACATCGAGCCCAGCAACAACGCCGCCTGTGCTATCACCAACGCCAACAAGCCAGTCCCCATCTTCGCTCTTCAAGGTCCAGGCGTATACAAAGCCGTGGCCCGGCTGGCGGCGCATGTCACCACCACACCCACCTGCTCGGTGTGGTTCCACTGCCTCGGCAACCGAACCGTAGGACTGGAACAAACCCCAAACAGCACCTGGGCGACCGCCTCTTCCGCCGCAGCATGCGCCGCCGGCCGGCCCGGATGAGCGGCGGCGGCTACCGCCGCCCTCTCGGCCGCAGCCAACACCCTCCCGTCCACGATCGACTTTTGGCCGACCTGGTGCAACATCGCCACGCACAGCGCCACCACCCCCACCACTTTCAAAAGGGAATTATAAAGAATAGTTGACGTTTTGTCTCTCCCCCCTGGTAGAATGGGT
>JAPPKR010000009.1 GCA_028819835.1 bacterium
GGCTCATCCATCTCCTCCGGCTCATCCATCTCCTCCGGCTCATCCATCTCCTCCGGCTCATCCATCTCTTCCGGCTCGTCGGGAGCCGCGGTGGTTTCCGGGGCAGGCGCGGCGGTGGTTTCGGCCGCGGGAGCGGCGGTGGCCTCGGGAGCCTCCTCGTCCTCTCCGCACGCCGCCGCCACCAAGGCGAGCGCTGCCAAGAGACAAAGCAGTTTTGTCCTCAATCTCATCGGCTGTCTCCTTTCTTTTTTCGGTTCCTATTCCGGTCCGACTGTTATTTCGCTAAGGTGTAAGATACCGGGCACGCGCAGTTAGTGGCCGCAGGATCGGCTTTGGATTTTCACCAACCAGAATCAGACGGTCTGCCTGGCGATAGACGCCACTTCTCAACGTGCTGATTGCGGTCGCCCACCAACGCACATCGGCTTTTTCTAATCCTTCACAGACACTCCCATGCAAGGTAGTCGATCCCTGGCTGGCTAGGTGAACTGATCTCACCGTTAAGGTCATGACCGAAGTGGCGGCAACCAACAGGAGGAGCATCTGATGTCCCGCATGTATTTCGAGGCCGATTCGGACCTGGCTCACCTGGCCGGGCAGACCATCTCCATCGTGGGCTACGGCAACCAGGGTCGCTCCCAGGCCCTCAACATGAGGGACAGCGGGCTCTCGGTTGTGGTGGGTAGCCGTCGCGACGCCTCATACCGGGCGGCCGTGGAGGATGGCTTCGCGGTGTTCCCAGTCGTTGAAGCGGTGAAACGTTCCAATGTCATCTTCCTGCTGGTCCCCGACGAGGTGATGCCCCAGGTCTACGAGCGGGACATCGCCCCGAACCTCGAATCGGGCGACATGCTGGTCTTCGCAAGCGGATACAACATCACCTTCGACCTGATCAAGCCCCCCTCCGACGTCGACGTGGTCCTGATCGCTCCTCGAATGATCGGCGCAGGAGTCAGGGACACATACCTGAGCGGTGAGGGCTTCCCCAGTCTCGTCGCCGTCCACCGCTCCGCCACCGAGACCGCCTTCGAGCGGATGCTGGCACTTTGCGAGGGCATAGGGTCCGCAAGGATGGGTGTGATCGAATCCAGCTTCCTCGAGGAGACGACCGTGGACCTGTTCGCCGAACAGGTGGGTTTCCTCTACGCGGTGCGCCGTTACTGCGAAGTGCTGGTGGAGGCCGGGTGCAGTCCCGAAGCGGCCATGCTGGAGTTCTACGCGTCGGGCGAGGGCATCGAGACCGCCAGGGCGTATCGCGACATCGGGCTCTGGGACCAGATCCCGCTCCATTCCCGCACCAGCCAGTACGGGCAGGAGGTGACCAGCCGGCTGTCACCTCCGGAGGAGGAGGCCGAGCGGGCCAGGCTGAGAGCGATCATCTCCCACATCCAGGGCGGCTCCTTCGCCCGGGAGTGGACAGCCGAACAGCAGGCCGGGTTCCCCGAGTTCAACCGGGTGAGGGCCCTGAACATGGCCCACGAGATGCGGGTAGCCGAAAGAGAACTCTACAAGGTGCTGGGCCGGATACCGGACGACGGCTAGGACTACCCTGTCCAGCCTCCGAGGGACCGGTCGCACCAAAGACTGTCACACCTCCGCGGTAGGTTGGAACGTGTGAAAAAAACTCAACCAGATCAACAAAAAACCTCGCTAAGTCGCGAATTATCCGAAATGCCTGCTAGACCGGCAACCCGTCTCCCAGACCGTGAAAACCTCCGCTAAGTCGCGAAGACCCTCTCTTTACCTTGAATAGCACAGCTTCTGCACCCCGCCCCTCAGCACAAGGCTCCGACCACATGGTTCATGACCCCTACCCGGAAGACGATTACATGGATCAGCCGCCCCCGGAACGGCGTCGAGGCCGAGTGGGGCGGGTGCCCCCTCACTCCCGGGAGGCGGAAGAGTCCGTGCTGGGGGCCATTCTCCTGAGCCGGGACGCCACCAACAAGGTGATGGAGATCCTGGACACCGACGACTTCTACGAGCCGATAAACGGACTGGTGTTCGAGGCGGCCCGCCGACTCTACAACGAGAGCCGAGCCATCGACGTACTGACCCTGGCCGAGGAATTGCGACGCACCGACTCGCTGGAGCGGATCGGAGGACATGAACGGCTGGCGGACCTGAGCCAGAGCGTGCCCAACGTCGCGCACGCTGATCGCTACGCCGCCATCGTGGAGGAGCATTCCCAGAGACGGCGGCTGATCGACGTGAGTCAGCGGGTAACCGATCTGGCTATGAACCTCGACAGGACCACCGAAACGGTGATCGACCAGGCAGAGCGGATGATGCTGGAAGTCAATGATGAAGTGGTGGAGGAAGGGCTCCAGCATGTCAAAGACCTGATGAAAAGCGTCTTCGACAACATCGAGAACCAAGAAGACCGGCTCCCCGGCCTTCCCACCGGACTCACGGACCTAGACGACAAGCTGATGGGTCTCAAACCGGGGACGTTCGTGGTGGTGGCGGGACGACCATCGATGGGCAAGTCGGCGTTCGCCCAGACCCTCGCCTCGAACACGGCCCGGGATGGAGGGGTGGTCGCCCTGTTCTCCCTGGAGATGTCCAAGGAGGAGGTGCTGACCCGCCTGCTTTCCATGGTGAGCGAGGTGAACTCCTCCCGAATCCGGGCGGGAGTGGCTAACAACCTGGAACTGTGGGACAGGTTGCTGGAGGCGGGAGGCAAAATCCACGACTGGAAGCTTTACCTGGACGACACCCCGGAGCCGACGGTTACCGAAATCAGGGCAAAGTGCCGCCGACTCCGCTACGAGGAGGGACTCGACCTGGTCATCATCGACTACCTACAACTGATGCCGTCGGCGGGAAGCTCGGGTTCACGTAACACAGATAACCGCCAGCAGGAAATCGCCGAGGTTTCCCGCTCCCTCAAGGGTCTGGCCCGGGAGTTGGGCATCCCGGTGATCGGCGTCTCACAGCTGAACAGGGCAGTTGAGCTTCGCAAGGACAAACGTCCTATGCTGTCCGACCTACGGGAATCGGGGGCAATAGAGCAGGACGCCGACATCGTGCTCTTTCTCTACCGGGACGAGTACTACAACCAGGACGACCACAGGGTCCAGAACCTCGCTGAGGTTCTCATCGCCAAACACCGCTCCGGGCCGACGGGAAAGGTCCTCACCACCTTCCAAAAGGAGTACACGCTCTTCCGCAACCATGCGGGTCCCGCCCCACCGGACGTGTACCAGCAGACCTATTGAGGATTTCTGCGGGTCGCTGGTCTCAACCGGTCGTGGTCTCGGTGTCCTCGTCTGGCGGTTCGGTCTCCGGGACGGTGGTGTCGGTTGTCGTGACACCCCCGGATCCCCCTGAGATCACCACCACCACCTCACCGCCTACGTCCACCTGCTCACCGGCGCCGGGCTCGGTCCGGATCACACCACCGGCCACGACAGTGTCGGAAGCCTCGACCACCTCCACCCAAGTCAAACCCAGGTCCGTCAGGTTGGCGTAGGCCTCGACACTGGGCAGTCCCACCAGGTCGGGCACCACCAACAACCCCGGGCCCTGGGAGATCACCACCACCACCTGGTCCGTGGCGGCAACGCCCCCACCGGCTCCCGGCTCGGTCCGGATCACCTGACCCGCAGGCACGTCATCGGAGATCTCGCTCGTCTCCGCCCACCTCAAACCCGACTGGGCCAACACCGAGAGCGCCTCGCTGCCGGCCAGCCCCGCCACATCGGGCACCACCAACAACTCCGGGCCCTCGGAGATCACCACCACCACCTGCTCGGTGGCGGTAATCCCTCCACCGGCTCCCGGCTCGGTCCGGATCACCTGACCCGCAGGCACGTCATCGGAGATCTCGCTCGTCTCCGCCCACCTCAAACCCGACTGGGCCAACACCGAGAGCGCCTCGCTGCCGGGCAGTCCCGCCACATCGGGCACCACCAACAAGCCGGGTCCCGTTGCAACCATAAGGTCGATCGGGGTTCCTGATGGCAACATGGGACCGGGCAGAGGGTCCTGATCGAACACCGTCCCCACCTGCCAACCGCTGTCTTCAACGAATTCGATCTCACCTACTGTGAATCCCTGGGCAAGGATGAGGTTCTCGGCCGTGCCCTGGGTTTGGCCGATTACCAGGGGGATTGCGAACCTCTCCAGACCGCTGGAGACCACCACTTCCACCTCGGTGCGAGACTCGACCCGCTCGCCCGCCGCCGGATCGGTGGAGATCACCCTTCCCTCCGGCATCTCCTGGCTGTTCCGGCGTACGACCCGAACCCGGAGGCCCGACTCCTGGATCGAGGAGAAGGCGTCCGTCTCCCATCTGCCCACCACGTCGGGGATGGCGACCATTACCACACCGGGCTCCGGCTCGGGGGCCTGCAACAGCGACCAGACCACCCAGCTCAGGCCGGCCAGGGCTGCCACTAACACGAAAACCCCCACAACAAACGGCAGAGGCACGGGTCGTCGCTCCTCCATTGGGGGGTAATAAGGCTGAGGAAGCACTCTTCCCGCGCTCCGAGACGATCCCGCCGAGGCTCTCGACACCGCAACGGGCTGGCGCACCACCACCTGTTCGGGAACGATGACCGGAGCGGGTCGAGCCGGTGCGTCGCTGGCTATGCTCTCCCCTCGCAACCACGCCTCCAGATCGTGAAGAAACGGGTCGGTGTCCTGGTAGCGGCTGTCCGGGTCCTTGGCAAGGGCTCGAAGAACGATGGCGTCCAACTCCGGAGGGACCTCGGGATTGTGGGAGGAGGGGGGAGGAACATCGGTGGAAACATGCTGATAGGCCACGGCCATGGGGGTCTCGCCCTGAAAGGGAGGACGGCCCACCAGCATCTCGTACAGGACCACCCCCAGCGAATAGATGTCGGATCGTCGGTCGGCGGAGCGGCCCTGAGCCTGCTCCGGACTGAAGTATGTGGCTGTGCCGATTATGGAACCGGTTCGGGTCAGGTCCGTAGAGTGATTCCATGCCCGGGCGATTCCGAAATCGGCCACCTTCACCGTCCCGTCGTTGGTGAGCATGATGTTGCCCGGCTTCACATCGCGGTGGATGACACCCAAGCGGTGAGCAGTGGCCAAAGCCAGGACCACTTGGCGCGTCACCTCCACCGCCCTCCGGGGACGAAGGGGTCTTCCCTCGGTGATGAGGTCCCGCAGACAGTCTCCTTCTACCAACTCCATCACCATGAAGTACGAGCCTTCCGCTTCTCCCCAGTCATAGATGCCCACGATGTTGGGATGGTTCAGATTGGCCGCGGCCTGTGCTTCGCGGCGAAATCGCCGCACGAAGGACTCGTCCTCTGAGTGCGACTTGGGAAGGAGTTTGACCGCCACCCGCCTGCCGAGGGCAACGTCCACCGCCAGATACACATCCGACATGCCCCCCTTGGCCAGGTGGCTCACCAAGCGGTAACGATCAGCCAGGGTGTAGGGGAGTTCCATCTCCTAGGCGATGATAGAAACCGCCCTGTCCCATCGGGTGTCGTTTCCCCCGTCCCTGCCGGCGAAAGGGGGGATTAGCTTCGCTGCAACCAGTAGGAGAGCAACTCCGAGGCGACAGGCGCCGCCGCCGTCCCTCCGGTCACCGACTCTCCGAATTCTCCTCCCGGTTCAATCATCACCGCTATGGCGATGGTGGGCGAGTCCACCGGAGCGAATCCCACAAACCAAGCGTGATTGCGCCCATCCGCATCCTGTCCCGTGCCGGTCTTTCCGGCTACTCGGTGGCCCGCCACCGTGGCTTCCTGGCCGGTGCCTTCCGTAATCACACGCTCCATCATGCGGGCCACCGACGCTGCCGTCTCCGGGGTTATCACCCGGCTCGCCGGAGGGCTTTCGGGCCTCTCGATCACTTCCCCGTCCGCATCCGTCCAACTCGCAACCAGGTAGGGGGCGGCCTTCATCCCTCCATTGGCCACCACCGCCGCAACCGAAGCCATGTGGAGAGGCGAGGAAAGGGCCAGCCGGCCGGTTCCGGCGGAAGCCAGCAGGCCGAGATCGGATGATCGCTCCCCCCCGAAGGACGGCACCGGAGTTTGCAGGGGGAACCCCATCTCCATCCCGAACCCGAATGCGGCGGCGTAGGCGTCCATGATCTCCGAGCCCATCTCCAGGGCCAGTTCGGCGAAGGCGAGATTGCAGGAGAGCACGAAGGAGGTGAGCAGGCTGACCTGCGGAGAGTCTCCGCATGGAACGTTCCCCGGATTGGCGATGACCAGAGAAGCCGCCGGGACCTGCCACACCCCGCGGTCCTCGAACAAACTCCCGATGTCGGCAGTCTCAGTGTCCAGGGCGGCGGCGGCGGTGACAACCTTGAACGCCGATCCAAGGGGATACAGAGCGTTGGCAGCCCGTTCTGTCACGGGAATCGCCGGTGAGGAGACCAGCGCCAGTATCTCCCCGGTGTCGGGACGGATCGCAGCCACCGCTCCCCTGCGGCGGGTCAGGATCTCGTAGGCTCTCTGCTGCAGGTCGGCGTCCAGGGTTATCTGCAGTCCCCGCGGACGGAGATCCTCTCCGAACATGGCTGCCATCAGGTCGGAGACGCTCAGGTCGCGGCGGGAACGCAACTCGTCGGCGTAAGTCTCCTCCAATCCACCTTGCGAGGCCTCCGTTCCCACCACCGACGCGAAGGCGTCTCCCGCGGGGTATCTCCTGTTGTAGGACCGGAAGCTCTCGGGATCCTGCTCGGAATAGGCCAGGACCCTTCCCCCGACGGTGCTGATCCTCCCCCGCTCCTTTCCCGCCTGAAGGAGGGCTCTCCGCCGGTTGTCCGGATGGTCCCGATAGCTATCAGCGGCCACGAATTGGTGCCAGGTGGCCCCCACCATCAACACAACCATCCCAGCCATCAAGAAAAGGGCTACCCGGCGGATGGAGCGATTCACAGGTGCCCTTTCTCCTCATGGCTGATTCTCACCAGGAGCGCAATCGCCAACCAGCCCGCCACCAGGGGTATTCCTCCGTAGGCCAGAAAGGGCAAACCCAAGTTGGTGGGCGGCAGCAAACGCTGCAGGCCCCCGGCGCCGGCCAGAAACATCAGGCACAACAAGAATGAGAGAGCGCCGGCCGTCACCTTGCAGAAGAGATCACGGGAAGCGATGGCGATTCCCACCCCTGCCCCGGCGACCAGCCCGTAGAGCATTATCACCGCCACCGTTCCTGCCAATCCCAGTTCCTCCCCCAACGCAGCCAAAATCCAATCGCTGGTGGCGCGTGGGATCAACTCGGGATCACCCATCCCCAAACCGGAACCCGACAAATGACCGCTGCCCAGCGCCAGCAAACTCTCCTTCAAACCGGCACCTGCCTCACCGGCCGAGAACGGGTCCAGCCAAACCTCCAGGTTCTCCCTGACCCGGTGGGAAGTCAACCCGGTAACCGAACCGATCCCTATGAGTCCGAGACCCGTCCACACCACCCGGCTCTCGCCGGTAGCGATATAGGCAATGGTGACTGACAGAATCACCAGCATCGCCCAGGCAGTCAGATCACCGGTAGCCCATGGGAGCGGCAGCGTTATGACCCAAACGGCCACGACCACCAGGAGATTCCTCATCGAGACCAGGCGACTCTCCGCCCTTGGCGGCGGTGGATCCAGAGCCCATTGCGAGTGAATGCCGGCCAGGCCAACCGTCAACAACACCGCTCCCAATCCAAAGGGTTGGGCCATGAACGAAGCGTTCCCCCACCCGATGGTCAACCACAGCCCGCCGACGTCACCCGATTCGCCGTCCACGAGGCGAGGCAGGAGGGGAAGAACGATCAGGCAGAGTCCGCCGCCGGCCAACCAGTAACCCACCGACATGAGCCTCGCCACTCCCAAGCGGAACGCCGCCAGGATCCAGATGGCTGCCACGACACCTGCCACCATCCACCACATTTGGATTGGCGCTCCCGTGGGATCGATGCGATAGACCTCCACCAACCCCAGAGCCACGAGCAATGCGGTCGGCCACAACAGGAAAGAACTGGTCCCCGGCGCCCATCGCCGCACTGCCGCCACCAAGCCTGCAAGACAGCAACCGAAGGCAAGGAACACCAAACCGGCCGCCCAACTCACCTGTCCCGTCTCTCCGAAGTCGACCAAAGCCACGCCCAGGCCGGCGACCGCTGCCGAACCGGCCACCCAGGCCGCTTCGGTCACCAATTTCATGACGAGATGTCAGCCAGCACTACTGTGACGTTGTCCGAGGCGCCCCTGCTCAGTGCCTTCTCCAGCAAACCCCACACGCATTCCTCGGCGTCTCCGCTATCCAGCACTCCCCTCATGTCCCGGTCCGAGAGCATCCTGTACAACCCGTCGGAGCAAATAAGCCACCGGTCGCCGTCCTTGAGCGGCATCTTCGTCTCCTCCACCTCCATTTCCTCACCGAAACCGAGCACCCTCACCAGGCTTCCCGAGTTGGGCAGGCTTTGCGCCTTGACCGGGTCCATCCCCCGCTGTACCCACTGCCACGCCACTGTATGGTCGTTGGTCAACTCCATGATCCTGCCTTGCCGGTACAAGTAGGCCCTGGTATCCCCCACATGTGCGACTCGGGCCATCCCTTCCGAGAACTCCACCAACGTCAGGGTGGTGTAGGTCCCTTTCCATCGGGGCTCCCGCTCCACCAACTGCAGAATGGCCTGATTGGCTGCCCTCACCCGGTCAGCGGGAGACCCGGTCGCGGCCTGAGCCGTGGTGACGGCCAGCTCCGCGGAGACGTGCCCGAACTTCTCTCCCCCCAACCCGTCGGCCACCATCATCACCACCGGTTCCGGAGATCTGCCCGACCCCTCCGGATACATGCGATCCTGGTTGATTTCGGGGCCGTAACCCAGGTGGGTGGCGGCCCCCCACGTGCAGATCATCGAACCTCCAGGACCGTCCGACCCACCTGCAGGGCGTCTCCCCGAGCCAGGTCAACCGGAGTTCGCAGCCTGTGACCGTTGAGATATGTGCCGTTGTCGCTGCCCAGATCGCTGGCCGACAGCTTTCCCTGGCGTCGGCTGATACGAAGGTGAAATTCCGACGCATACGGGTCGTCTATGGGGACATCGGCATCGGGACTCTTCCCCAACACCACCGAATCAGCCACTGTGAAATGCATGCCGGACTGGGACTCGGAACGGATGAACACCAGCCGGGACCCGGGCCGGGTAGTGCGGAGAGAGGTCCCTAGGCCCAGATAGTTGGCGATTCCCTTGGCGACATACCACACGAACAGGTAGATCAGGGCGAGAAAGATCAGCCGGAGCGCGGTGAACACGAAATCGGTCACCGAACGTCCCTTCCTCTGGGGTCTCCAAACATGCGGCTTAGTGTATGGCACCCAACACTTGGCACCGATGAGAATTCGAACCCCTTTCTTCCTCTTCTGCGGGCCGAGTAGAATACACACCTCGGCGGAGGGCGAGTGGCGAAATTGGCAGACGCGCAGG
>JAPPKR010000267.1 GCA_028819835.1 bacterium
CATCCCATTCATGAAGAACCGGTGTGCATATGGTGATAGGTTAGTGTAGATCGGCGGGGTCTGGCTGTGCAAAGCCCGGAACGATCCACGTTCTGGTCAACCAGAGTGAAGGATCGTCACAGCCCGAGCCCACCAGTCTCGGATCACCCGGCAGCCAGATCCGGCTGAATCCCTCGGGCGTCGTGTAGAGAACGGCCTGGTTGGGTCTGGTATCCCGGACCAGGTAGGGTGCCCCGATACCCCGCTCTAGTAGAAGCTGGATTCCTCCGCGTATACGTGGTCCGGCAACCGGTAGCTGATTCCCGCCTCGTCATAGGCCGACACCTCGAGCAGCCCTGTGAAGTAGGTGTAGGGGTTGTTGACGAGTTTGGGAAAGCTCCTGCCCATGATCCGTCGGAGGCGCCCCAGGTTGCGGAAATTCAGGAGCACCCCGAGCGATCGAACATGGGGATACTTGAGTTCATCGGCCAGAGGATCACCGATGAGCGCCCGGGAGAGTTTGTAGGCGTAGTCGGTCAGCTTCACCCGGGCGTCGTGATCGGGTATGCCGGCGACATAGGGAGCGGAGGCGATCAGGGAATTGGCCATGGCTATGGATTCCAGGCTTATGGGAGGTTCAACTATGCCTCCAATCCTGAACACTCTCAGGGCCTCGTCCTCGTTCTTGAACAGGATGGTCTCGGGTATCCCCATCAAATAGCCGATGTAGCGCCACACAGCCATGAAACTGGCGCGTTCTTCTTCGTCGAAGGTCGCTCCCAGACCTTTCATGTGTTTCAGGAGCCGCGCCGAGAAAGCGGTTATCGAATACCCCAGGTGGGCAGCACTCAAAGGAAGGCCCCAGGCGTCGGATTCCCAGTCATCGGACTCTTTGAGCAGTTGCCGGAGTTGGGCATGAATGATGCGCACGCGAACCGAGAGCTTCAGGCCGTCGCCTTGCCTGTCCAGACCGCCGGGGAGGAAGGACTCGAGCATATGGCGGTTGTTCTGTTTCAATCGCCTCACGCCCTGGTCGCGCAGACGTCCGGTGATGAAAAAGGACTTGCTGATGTTGGTGGCGAATCCTTCTACCAGAACGCCGCCCACGAAACCCACCAGAACCACTCTGGAGTTCCTATGGAACATCCTGATGCCGGGAACGAAAGCGGCAGCGTCCAACCAATCAGGTGGATTGTCCAGGCTGTCAAAGAACTTGACCAGGAGAGGGGGGGCATCCTTGAGCACGTCTTGATCCCCCTCCATTCCGGCCTCGATGAATCGGTGGGCGTCCTTGGTGGGAAGGGCGGCCAGTTCACCCATCATCGCGTCGGCCACCGGGTCGCCCAGGTGCATGTGCCGGACGTAGGCCTCAGCCATCTCCGGATCCACAAGCCGCGCTTTCTCGTAGCCCTCCGCATAGTCGGAAGGGATGATCATCGGCGACCTGGTCCTTTATCGGTGGAGCCCATGGGCCCGCCTACTCCTCTGCTTCCACTCGCAGGTCCGGCAGCCAGCCGAGCCACGACGGCAGGTACCAGTTGCGGGCTCCCAGCACTTCCATGCTGGCGGGTACCAACACCGACCGGACCAGGGTCGCATCCAGGAACACAGCCACGGCCAACCCGAATCCCACCAACTGGTTGACGACGGTCTCGCCAGCCGCGAATCCACCGAACACGGCAACCATGATCAGGGCGGCGCCGGTAATCATAGCTCCCGTCGAACGCAGACCGTAGGCGACCGCCTGGGCGTTGTTCCCTGTCTGGTCGTAGCGTTCCCGGATGCGGCTCAGCAAGAACACGTGATAGTCCATGGAAAGCCCGAACAGGATGCTGAAAAGGAACAGGGGTATCCACGCGTCGATCACCTCGGCGCGCTGGAATCCCAGGAGGTCCGCTCCCACTCCCTTCTGGAACACCAGGACCAACAGGCCATAGGTGGCGCCAACCGAGAGAAGATTCATGATGATCGCCTTGATGGGGATGGCGATCGAGCGGAAGACGAGCATCAGCAGGATGAAGCTGAGACCGAGGACGAAGGCAAAGACGACGGGTGTGTAGACGTCGACAATCCCGTAGAAGTCGGTAGCCTCGGCCGTCACCCCACCGACATACGCCTCGGCTTCGACGCCTTCGAAGGCCGCCGGAATGTACTCTTCCCGGATCTTGGTGAGCCTCTCGGTGGCCAGACGGCTGTTGGGCTCACCCGGGAACGGAAGCGACAGAAGAGCAAGATCCCCCGCGTCGTTGACTTCCAGCTGCGGCGGGATCGGAAAGGCCGGGTCGCCCTGGAGAAGTTGCACCAGGCGGAAGCCTGCCTGCTGCACCTGCGGGTCGGCGATGTTCGCATCCACCACGATCTCGGCCGGACTGAGCACGCCGGCAGGGGTGACCTCCCCGACCGAGAACTCCTCCTCGAAGACGATGAACGTCTCTTTGGTCTTCGACTTGTCGGGGAAGGAGTTGACGTCGTTCAGACCCGTATGGATGTCAAAGTAGAAGACCGTCAGGAAGATGAGAGGAACGCTGGTGAGGAGGATGCTGACCCAGGGATAGCGGGTGACGGCCTTGGTCACCTTCTCCCAGAACCCGTGCTCGGTGCTCTGGGGACTCCTCAGCGAGAACCTCTCCAGGAAGGGCACCCTCAAGAGGCCCACCTTGGGACCCAGCAAGGCCAGCACCGCGGGCAGGAGCGTAAGGGTGGCGGCCAATGCGGTGATGACCACCAGAATGGCCCCGAGGCCGAGCGACCTGAAGAACGAAACGGGGACGATGAGCATACCGATAAGGGCCAGCACCACGGTCGTGCCGCTGAACAGCACCGTGCGGCCCGCCGTGTCGCCGGTCTTTGCGACCGCCTCCTTGACCTCGAGACCCCGATCCAACTCTTCCCGGAAACGGGAGACGATCAGGAGCGAGTAGTCGATCCCGACCGCCAAGCCGATCATGGTGATCATCATCGTCACGAAGAAGACCAATTCGAAGAACTGGCCGATGACCCCGACCGCCCCCAGCGCCAAGACGATGGCGACAATAGCCAGTCCCAAAGGCAGCAGTGTGGCGACGACCGAACCGAAGAGCGTCAGCAGGATGATCAACGCCACGGGAATCCCGATCCGCTCTCCCTTCTCCAGGTCTTCGGCGCTCAACTCGTTATTTTCGAAGGCCACGCTGGCGTCCCCGCCGATCAGCACCCGGAAGCCGTCCGTGCCGTCCACCTCCTGGACGAGGTGAACCACGTCCTCAACGTTCTCGGTAGCCTCCTTGAAGTCGCCCGCCAGGACGAAACTCATAATGGTGGTCATGCGATCGGCCGATACGAGTAGCTCCTCGCCGCTCAGGTAATAGTGCGATCCTGACACAACGGTCTCCGGTCCCAACGCCGTGACCTGGTCATGGATGGACTCGACCTTTGCCTGGAACTGAGGATCATCGACTGTCATCGACGGAGACTGGACTATCACCAACTCGTTGAGGGGTGTAGGCCCTCGTAGCCTCTCCTCCAGCAGGGCCGCTGCCTGCTCCGACTCGTAGTCGCTCCCCAAACTCAACTCGGTGGTGGTGGCGCTGGGCAGCAGGGCCTGGACAAGTCCCAGCGCCACTGCGACAACCAACACCCAAACGCTTACAACAATCCATGGCCTGCGGGCGCTCACCTGGGCCAATTTCCTCGTCACAACCGGTTCCTCCGCGGCGAGACATCCGTTTCCCGATCTACCCTACCACCCGCAAAGACCGGGGGGAGAGATCAAGGCCACCCGTCACCAGCGACTGAAGGGTGGAGTCTCAGGCTTTGCCTGCCATCGACAGGAATGGCCAAGCGACCACCGGTCCCCTTACCGGGGTCCTTCGGCCAGCCCGGTCAGTTCAGCCGGAGTGAGGCTTCTGCCCGATGGCGAGGCCAGACCACACGGCGGAAACCATCCTGCCACTGGACCGTCACCACCCGATGGCCGACCTGAAGGCCGCTGACGGGATCGACCCTGAAGGCCCCGTAGAGGGTCCGGACATCCAGGCGCCGGGATTGGGCCAGAAGGGCGCTCTCCTCCAGGGTTCCGGCCACCCGGACACACTCCCACCACATGACCGCGGCCGCCAGCGCCTGGACGGCCGGGTAGGGAGGAAAGGCCCCGAATCGCCGCCGGTAGGAGTTGATGAACCACTCGCCGTCCGGACCCACGTCGGGGCGGATTGCGGCGCCGGGCATCCACTGCGCCGGTCCCAGCAGACCCTCTCTCCGGCCGCCCAAAGCCTCCAGCACCTCGTCCACCCCGGCTGCAACCGACAGAACCGCTCTCCAACGGCGCCGGTTCGCAGCCCGCACCATCTCCAACTCGTCTTCGAAAGATCCCACCATGGCCAACACGTCGGCGCTTGGAGCCCGGGCCACAGACTCTCCGGCGCGGCCAGGCCGGAACAGCGCTTCGGTCCAGGCCAATCCAATCCTCCCGGCGAAGGAAGCCACTCCCCCCGCCACCTCTCCGGAAAACCCCTTCCCGGTGTGGATCACCACGATCGAGGCGACCTCAGGGTCGGCGGCGCGGATGGCTGCCAGCCCGCCCTGGAAGTACGAAGCCGCGGGAGCAGGAATGTTCACCACATTCTCGAACTCCGGCGCGGCCAGTCGAGCGGTCGCCCCACCACCGTTCCACACCAGGCGGGAGGTCGCCCGCGCCACCGCCAGAGCCGGCCCTCTCCCGTAGGGACCGAACAGCACGTCAGGCCGAGACACCTCCGCCAGGCGCACCGCCGATACCGGGTCGGGGTGGGCGTCGTACAACGTGAGCACCACGGACCCCGGTTCGGCAACCTCGTCAGCCCACAGCCTCACCGCCTCCCCCGCCACCCGGCCGTACAACGCCAGGGGACCGGTGAGAGGAGTGACCATCGCGGCTCTGATCGGCTTCACTGTCTTACGACCTTCTTGGCTCTCGTCCCTTTTTTAATGGGGACACCGTGAGGAGATAAGCTCCACCATCAAACCTATCGCAATTGCAGGCGCCCAGGACGTCCCAACATGCCTGATTACAACGCTCAAGGACATATACAGCGGTTTCTTGGGGACAATCCCCAAGGACATCTATATGTGTTGGTGGGATATGCAAGCGTGTGGGGGTTGGCTTGGCTGCACGAGAACACGCCGGGGCGGCCCGTAACCCTGATCATCGGGGATACCAAACCACACCACTTCCAGAGGGCAACTAATCGTGATCGCGCCGGGGCGCTTCAATTCCTTCGGCGCAGGGATGTCCGGACCCTCAGTTGGTATCGGACCGGAAGAAGCGCCGAAGGAAAGTCGATGCTTCACGCCAAGGCCTGGGTGATCGCAGCGCCGAGGCAAAGATCCGCCACAGCGGCATTGATCGGATCGGCCAACCTGACGAGAGCGGGAATACAGGACAACTGGGAGATGATGGCCTTGGCGGCGGACGGCGACCTGTCCCGGATCTGGAGGCAACTGGACGGGTTCGTGGAGGGCACAACCGTGAGCCGCAAACCTTGGGACGCGGAGTCCCGTCTCATGGAGGCCATTGAGGAAGGAAGGAGAGTTCAAGAACTCACCAAGGCGTTGCCGACCCCGCGACGGAGACGACCTGTGGCCAGGAAGAGAAGCGGTTGCCTCACTTTGGCGACCGCTATAGGCGTGCTGGCTGCCTGTATCGCAGGTACGCTCGCGCTCCTCCTCTAGGAGGGTAGGCTTGATAGCCTGTATGGGCCGCGGCAGAACCAGGGAGCCAAACCATCACTTCATCTCTCGGATAGCGCACTGAGCCGCGACGTCATAGACCGCCTCGCCATCCGAGAACTCACCTCCGAGGACCGTGCCGCGGCCGTGGAGGTTATCAATACCGCCGCCCGGTGGTACCGGGAGTTCCTTCCGCCTGAGGAGCTACACGACCCGGAGATGGACGAGGCCGCCTGGGAAGCCGAAGCACGTCGCATGACCTGGTGGGGAGCGTTCGTCGGCCCCACCCTGGTCGGGGTGATGGGAAGCGAGCCGATCGGGGAGGTGGCCCTGCTCCGCCACGCTTACATACTTCCCCGCCATCAGAGAAAAGGCGTGGCATCCGCGCTCGTAGAATTCATCGAGGAGCGGCTGTCGGGTGTCAGCCGGGTCATCGTGGGGACATACGCTGATAACTACAAGGCGCGGGGGATACTGGAGAAGGGAGGCTACGTTCTGTCGGCCGACTCGCAAGCCGTATTGCGTACTTACTACGACATCCCCGAGGACCGGCTGCGGACCTCGCTCACCTACGAAAAGACACTGGGCGACTGAACCTCGGGGCGCACATCACTCTCCTTTCCAGCCTGCCCGTCACAGCCCTCCACCGCCGGATCCAGATGGCAAGGACTGTCGGTGAAGGTAGCTAATCTGACAAGCTACAGTTAAACGTGCTGGTCCCGAGGTGGATTGGGGCAACCGTCCGTGCGCCCTGCGCGGGCCGTCCGGACGGCAAAATGCAGCCGACTCAAGAACCTCGGGAGAGGAGTTCGGTGATCGATGTCAACTGGAAATACGGGGCTCGAGACCGCCCCATTGCCTTCCCCCTTTCCTGAGGGTTGGTACTTCGTAGCACGCCGGAAGGATGTGCTGAAAGCCAAGCTCATCGCGAAGACCTGGATGGGGGAGAACATCGTGGTCTGGTCCGACGAGGACGGGCAGGTGTGCGTAGCCGAGGCCGTGTGCCCGCACCTCGGCTCCGACCTGACTCCCTCAGGGGGAGGCCGCGTCTGCGATGGCCGTCTCGTGTGTCCGTTCCATGGCTTCGAGTTCGACACAACCGGAGAGTGCGTCGCAACTCCCTACGCCAACCCACCCAGGTTCACCAGCTTGCGGGTCTTCGAGACGCGCCAGGTCGCCGACATGATCTTCGCCTGGTGGGGGATCGACGGACGGGAACCGCCGTGGCGTCTGCCCTCCGAGTTGCCGGACCAGGCCGGGTGGAGCGATCTCATAATCACCACCTTGCGGTTCCCCGGCCACCCCCAGGAGACGACCGAGAACTCCGTGGACTTGGGCCACCTGCGGTATGTCCATGGCTACGACAGTGTGAAACGCGCCGAGAAAGTGATTATTGAAGGCCCCCGCCTTGAGAGCGACTTCGATTTCAGAAGAACGCAAACGATAGGTGGGGTTGCAAAGTTCACCACAGACGTCTCGGCCAGGACGCGCATTTATGGCTTGGGGTACTCCTACGTGAGAATCCGGGAACACTCCATCGGCATGGATTTGCGCCTCTGGGTACTGGCGACACCCGTGGACGGAACGCTCATCGACCTGTCGCTGGCCTCCCAGGTCAAAGAGATTCGCCGACCGAAGCGCTGGATTGCGGGGATGGGTTTTCTCCCGGTGGGGCTCCGGGCGCCCCTCATGAACCGATTCATGTCCACCTTCCAACGGCATGACGTTCTACAGGACCTGGTCATCTGGGAGAAGAAGCGGTTCATACCCCGCCCGCGCCTCTGTCGTTCCGACGGGGAGATCATGCGCTACCGACGGTATTGCACCCAGTTCTACCCCGAACCGGGTGACTCGCCCAGTCCGGTCAGTATCAAAGCAGGAGGTTCGGTGGGATGAGCGTTGGAGCCGGCTACAAACCGCGGCGCTTCCCGGCCGGTCCCGAATGGAAGGACACGTAATGAGCAACCTACTCGATCGGCTGCGCAGGCTGGTGACTGGTTACCCATGGATCACCATAATTGTCCTGCTCATCATCACAGTGGCACTGGGCGCAGGGTCGACGTACCGGGCGGAGCCGCCGGAGACCGCCGAGACCCTTCCCCAGGGGAGCGATGTCGCCAAGGCCTTGGCCGAGATCGAAGAACTCTTTGGAGACGCCGAGGCCCACGTCGCCACGCTCATCTTCCGTGGAGATGCGCTTACGCCCGAGGGACTCTCACAGATGGACAGCCTGATCGGTGAGGTCGTGGCCGATCCGAGCGTGGGAGACATGCTGGCGCATCCCGATCCCGTGTTCGCGCCCTCCTTCCTGGTCAGAGCCGTGCTCGGAGTGGACGGCTTCGAGTCGGTGACGCAGGCCGAAATCGATTCCGTCCGCAACGTCCCCGGGATCGGGGAAGCACTTGAGGCTACGACCGGAGTCGACACGGACGGGACGCACATAGCCATAGCCAATATCAACCTGCAGGACACCAACGACGACCGCATCTACGCTGCTTCGCGGGCGGTCCACGAGCTTGCGCTGGCAGATGAGGGTCCGTTGCAGGTGAGCAGCATCTCGCCCGTGGTGATTGAAGACGAGTACAAGAGGGCCACGGAGGAAGGGATGGCGCCGTTGGTGGGGATGGCCTTTCTTTTGATCGCGGCGCTGATTCTGGTCTTCATGCGCTCAGTCTCGGATCTTCTCCTCACCCTGGGAGGACTGTTCCTATCCATCATCTGGATCGTCGGAACAGAAGGATGGCTCGGTCCCAACGCGTTGGGTGTGGTAGGCCCCCCCAATTCCCTCACCACCATGGTGCCGATCATCCTGATCGGTCTCACGGTGGACTACGCGATCCAAATCGTCTCGCACTACCGCGAGCAACGTGTCGCCGGCGAGAAGGTAACCGGGGCCGTCCAGGTGGGACTGAGACACGTCACCATGCCGCTCACTCTTGCCGCGGTCACCACCATCGTGAGCCTGTTGGTGAACTTGTTCTCCCCGATCGGGATAGTCAACGACTTCGGCGTCATAGCAGGGTTGGGCGTGGCGATGAGCCTGACCGTGATGCTGACCCTGATTCCGGCCGGTCGGACGATCATCGACAGACGGAAGGAAGCACGGGGCAAGCTCAAGGCGCCAAGGCCGATCTCGAATGCCCTGCCAGGCGTCAGGCCTCTGGCGGAGTTGCTGGGAAGAAAGGTCACCCGCCGGCCCACACCCTACGTCGTGGGGGTGCTGGCGGTGACGGTGGCGCTCGGATTCGCGGCGACCGACCTCGAGTCGGAGTTCAACATCCGCGACATCCTTCCGAGAGGCGGGGGATTGCTGGAGGACCTGAACACCCTAGATGCGACCATCGGCGGCTCGACGGAGATGTACAGCGTGCTTGTGAAAGCCGAGGCCACCGAGACCCGCACGCTTCTCAACCTGCACGATCTCACGAACGCCTTCGAGGACGAGAGGCTTCGCCCGGAGGCCGCGGCAGGGCCGATCATCGCGTCGTACAACTTGCTGGTAAGCGACTGGACCACCGACAGCGGAGAGCCGGGCGACAAGTACGACCCCGAACTGGCCGCGTTGCTCCAGGAAGCCTCTGCCGGAATCGAACTGGACGCACAGAAGATGCAGGAATTGCTTGACAGGATCGAGGCGATAGATCCCGGATTGGGACGCCTCCTGGTCAACGATCCGG
>JAPPKR010000106.1 GCA_028819835.1 bacterium
GGCCTCGAGGAAATGAGAAGAGCGCGGGACGAAATCGAGCGGCAGGTGTGGGAATTGATGATCAACTTGAACATCGAGCCGCGAAAATTATGAAATAGGGGGTTACCGATTTAGGGTTTTGGTGGCATAGTTAAAGAAAGACGCCTGTTTCTTCTAGAAACACGCACTGGACAAGCGAGAGAAACTCGGCTTTGGTATCACGATCAACCCTGAAGAAGTCCGGCACGGACGGTAGAACGGAACGGCGGGTGCGCATCACCGACCAGATAACGGACGAGCGCGGTCGGCTCACCTCCGATCTGGTTGCCCAGTACCTGTCGGCTATCAGTGAGACCGACCTGTTGGACGCCCAACAGGAGGTGGAGTTGGCGCAGCTGATGGAGGCGGGTCGGCAGGCAGAGACCAAGCTGGAAGAAGGCGAGTACGAGACCTCTTCCGGCAAGAGGAGCCTGGAGAGGCAGAAGCGGCGGGGGGCGGCGGCGAAGAACCAGTTCGTGCAGGCCAACCTGCGGCTGGTGGTGCACAACGCCCGTCGCTACCAGGGCGTGAGGGGAATCGACTTCTTGGATCTGGTGCAGGAGGGGAACCTGGGCCTGATCCGGGCGGTGGAGAAATTCGACTGGCGCAAGGGATTCAAGTTCTCCACCTACGCCACCTGGTGGATAAAGCAGGCCATCACCCGCGCCATAGCCGACAAGTCCCGTACCGTCAGGATCCCCGCCCATCTGCACGACACCTTGGCCAAGGTGCGGCTGGCACAGGGAATCCTGAAAGGAAAGCTCGGGCGCCTGCCCAATCCCGATGAGATATCCCGGGAGACGGGCATACGCATAGACCACGTGGAACAGGCCTTGGTGCTGTCCGATACCGTTTCCCTCGAGGAGCCGGTGGGAGAAGACGGAGCGCAGCGGGGCGATTTCATCGAGGACGGCGACGCCGATGATCCCGAGGCGATCGCCGAGGCCACCAGCGTGGCGATCGCCATGCGCAACTCCATCAAGAAGCTTCCCGATCGGGAGCGAAAGATCATGGAACTGCGGTACGGCCTGGAGGACGGGATTCCCAAGGGACTGGATGAGATCGGCAGCCACTTCCAACTGACCCGGGAGCGGATCCGCCAGCTGGAGAAGTTGGCGCTGTGCAGGTTGCGGCATCCTTCCTACGGGATCCGCCAGCAGGACCTGATCTAGGAATCCCCGGGAGGCGCAGGACCGCCTTCTAAGGTAGGGGAGGGCAAGCGACCGTTTGTCTCTAGCTTGTGACGGGCCATTGAGGTTTAGATGTGAGACCGCTTTGTTAGGGAAAGGTTCCCGACTACGGTCCGCGACCGGAATTCTACTGATGGCGGGAGTTATGCTCCTCATGGCCGCACCGGCGATCGGCCAGTCCTCGGAGACGGTCGGCACCAGGTTGCGCCACCAGAACGAGGAGGGGGAGCGGGTGCCGGTGGAGGGAGTGGTCATCTCTGTCACCACCACCGACGGTTCCGAGGTCGGGGAGGGCGCCACCGACTCCGAGGGGGTCTTCGCGGTGCCGGTGCCCGGACCCGGTGTGTACCTGGTGACGATCGACGTCAACACGCTCCCGGCCGGGATCCGGTTGCGGGAGCCGGACCGAACCACGGTCGAGGTGGAGGTGTTGGAGTCCCGGGACGGAAGGGCGATCTTCTCCCTGATCAGCGGGGATGCAGAGCCCATGGAGGAGAGTGGCGGGGTCTCGGTGCGGAGGGTGGCGCAACTCACCACCGAGGGGGTGAAGCTGGGTCTGTTCCTGGGCATGGCCGCCATCGGCCTCTCCCTGGTATTCGGCACCACCGGGCTGGTCAACTTCGCCCACGGGGAGATGGTCACATGGGGAATGCTCTCCGCGTACTTCTTCAACTACTTCGGATTGGCGGGGGTCTTCGGGTTCATGGCCGGGTGGTGGCCGCCGCTCGGAGAGGGGGTCAACCTCATCTTCGCGGCGATTCTGGCGGTGATAGTCGGTGGGGCCACCGGGTACCTGATGGACCGGTGGGTGTTCCGGCCCCTGCGGACCCGGGGCGTCAGCCTCATCGCGCAGATGGTGGTGACCATCGGGCTTTCCATTCTGGCTCGATACCTGTTCCTCTTCGTCTTCGGGGGGAACCTCAGATTCTTCAGGGACTACTCGGCCCAGAGCGCCCTGCAGATCTGGATCATCGAGATAACCCCCAAGGACCTGATCACCGTGATCCTGTCGGTCCTGATCCTGATCGGGGTGGGGTTCTTCCTTCAGCGGACTCAAACCGGAAAGGCCATGCGGGCCGTGGCGGACAACCGGGACCTGGCCGAGTCGTCTGGAATCAACGTCCAGCGGGTCATCAGAATCGTGTGGATAGGAGCGGGAGCGCTGGCCGGGCTGGGAGGGGTGTTCATCGGACTGGCCGAGCAGCTGAGCTGGCTGATCGGCTTCCGGATGTTGCTCTTGATCTTCGCCGGGGTGGTGCTGGGGGGCCTGGGCACCGCGTACGGCGCCCTCCTGGGATGCCTGCTGGTGGGCATAGGCATCCAACTCTCCACCCTGTTCATCCCGGTTGAACTGAAGAACATCGGCGCCTTGGTGGTGTTGGCCCTGGTGTTGGTGGTGCGTCCCCAGGGCATTCTCGGCAGGAGGGAGAGGTTCGGATAGCCATGACTCTGGCGGCGATCGACTGGGGATTCATCCTGATCCAGACGGTGGAGACATCCCTGGGCCTGGAGGCGGCGGTGTATGCGCTGGCGGCGGTGGGGCTTAACGTTCACTTCGGCTACGCGGGGTTGCTCAACTTCGGACAGGTCGGATTCGTGGCCATGGGCGCCTACGGGATGGGACTGTCGGTCACCCTGTGGAGTTTGAACCCCTTCCTGGCATTGCTGGTGGGAATGGGCTTCGCAACCGTGTTCGCCCTCATTCTTGGGGTCCCGACCCTGCGCCTCCGCGGTGACTATCTCGCGATAGTCACGATCGCCGCGGCGGAGATCGTCCGCCTCCTGGCCCGTTCCACGACCCTGGGGGAGATCACCCGCGGGGCGGAGGGGCTCCACGGCTTCATCGGGCCCTTCCGGGAGTTGAACCCCTTCGATCCAGGCTCCGAGTACGGGATCGGCCCCGTCCAGTTCCCCGGCAACCAGTTCTTTGCCATCGTGGTGGGCTGGGCAATAACCGCGGTGGCTCTGCTGGTGATCTGGCAGTTGATGCGCAGTCCCTGGGGGAGGGTGGTCAAGGCCATCCGCGAAGACGAGGACGCCGCCCGGGCGCTCGGCAAGAACGCCTACTGGTACAAGTTGCAGGCCCTCATCCTGGGCGGGGTGATCGGGGGGCTGGCAGGCATGGTGCAGGCGCTGGGGAAGGCCACGATCCAGCCCGACTCCTTCGTGCCGGCCTACACCTTCTTCTTCTGGACGGTGCTGATCCTGGGCGGGGTGGGGCGGATCTGGTCTCCGGTGGTGGGCGCCATGATCTTCTGGGCGATGCTCACCTTCTTCCAGGGAACCCTCACCGCCATGGTGAACGAGGGATTGATTCCCACCGCCCTGATGGACACCAGCCAGGTGAGCCAGATCAGATTCATGCTGGTGGGGGTGGGGCTGGCCCTCCTGATGGTCTTCCGACCGCAGGGCATCTTCGGATCGCGAGAGGAGATGATGCTCGATGTCAGATAGCAACGTCCTCTCGCGGCAGTGGGGAAGGGTCCGGCGCCGCGACGAGTTCGAACCCGATCTGGGATGGGTGCTTGACGAGTCCCGCAGAAAGTGGATGGCGGAGCACACTTCGGGGGTGACAAAACCCGATCCCGCGCTGGTGATCAAGAACCTGCGCCGGACCTTCGGGGGCCTCACCGCGGTGGACGTGGATCATCTGGAGATCCAGCGGGGGGTCATAACCGCCCTGATTGGTCCCAACGGTGCGGGCAAGACCACCCTCTTCAACCTGCTAACCGGCTTCGACCGCCCCGATTCGGGGTCGGTGCTCTTCGACGGGCGGGACATCGAACGGATGCGCTCGCATGTCCGGGCCCGGAAGGGAATGGTGCGCACCTTCCAACTCACCAAGGCCCTGACCAAGCTCTCTGTGTTGGAGAACATGAAGCTGGGCGCCAAGGGCCAGGTCGGGGAGGGATTCGCCCGTTCGCTGGTCCCTCCGTTATGGCGGGCCCAGGAGCGGGCCATCGAAGAGCGGGCCATGGAACTCCTGGAGAGGTTCTCCCTGGCTCACATGGCGTCGGAATACGCCGGCACCCTGTCGGGCGGCCAGCGCAAACTCCTGGAGATGGCCCGGGCCCTGATGTCCCGGCCGGCGGTGGTGATGCTGGACGAGCCGATTGCCGGGGTCAACCCGGCCCTCACCCAATCTCTGCTGGAGCATGTAAGGGAGTTGCCCATCGAGGGCATGACCGTGATCTTCGTGGAGCATGACATGGACGTGGTCTGGGACATCTCCGACTGGGTCGTGGTAATGGCGGAGGGAAGGGTGATCGCCGAGGGCCTGGCCGAGGACATCGGAAAGAACCGGGCCGTGATCGACGCCTATCTCGGTTCCGGAGATGACAACAACGGGGAAGCCCCATGATCGAGCAGAAGGATTCCCGACAGGCCCTGGTCGAATTACGCAAGGTGGTGGCCGGCTACCTGCCGGGTGTGGACATTCTCAGGGAGGTCGACATGGTTCTCCACCCGGGGGAGATGATCGGGATCATCGGTCCCAACGGAGCGGGCAAGTCAACTCTGCTGAAAGCCCTCTTCGGCTTGCTGGAGGTGCGCTCGGGAGACGTGATCTACAAGGGGGAGTCCATCACCGGCGTCGGGGCCCACGAGTTGGTGGCCAGGGGCGTCGGCTACGTTCCTCAACTCAACAACGTCTTCTCTGCGCTGACGGTGATGGAGAACCTGGAGATGGGGGTGTACCTGGAGCCGAAGAAAGCCCCCGAACGCATGGAGAGGGTGGTCGAGTTGTTCCCGAGGTTGGGGGAGCGTCTCGGCCAGAGAGCCGGGCTCCTGTCAGGCGGTGAGCGCCAGATGCTGGCCATGGGACGCGCCCTGATGATGGACCCCGAAGTGCTGCTGCTGGACGAGCCCTCGGCGGGTCTCTCCCCGATGCTCCAGGACCAGGTCTTCGCCCGGGCCAGGGATATCAACCGCTCCGGGGTGGCGGTGATCATGGTCGAGCAGAACGCTCGGCGCTGTCTTCAGATCTGTCATCGGGGCTACGTTCTGGACCACGGTCGCAACGCCTACACCGGAACCGGACAGGGCCTGCTGAGAGATCCGAAGGTGATCGAACTCTATTTGGGCACTTTGGCGCGCGGAGACTGACCTACAGGTTCGAAAGTGGGGGCCGCCTCGACGCCAGCCCCCACTTCGCGGTTTCATAGTTCGCCTTACCCGCCTGCGAAAACGTATTCGTCGAGTGTCGAGTCGGGTTTGCCGCCGCCGCTGTAGGTGGCGATGCGGAAGCTGGCTGCAGCCGGTTCGCCGGCTTCCACGAACTCGTAGGGTCCGCCTGCCCCGTCATAGTCGGGATCGCCACCGCTCTCGATGATGTCCTTGCACTCGGCGAAACTGGTGCACTTGGTTCCCCCGCGAGTCACGTCGTTGATCTCCCCAGCGATCTGCACCGGGTCGTCGGACTGGGCTACCAGCGCGGCCAGAGCCACGATGATGATGGCGTCATAGGTCTCCGCGCCGTAGGAGTAGATCTCTTGGAGACCGCCCTCGTAGGCGCCGTCCAACCGGGAGGTGAAGTCGGCGATGGAGCTCAGATCAACCGAAGGCTCGGTACCGCGCATACCCGTGATGATCGAGGGATCCGAAAGCTCGATTCCGATGCCGGCGATGTTCCCGTCAACTCCGTACACGTTGGTGGCCGAAGTCGGACCGATGCCCCGCTCGTGCATGGTGACCAGGATTGTTGCCGATTCCTGGAAGCCGATCACCACGATCGCGTCGGGACTCACCGCCGCCAACTGGTCCACCTCCGCGTCGAAATTGTCGGTGCCGGGCGCGTAGGCGATGAACGGATCAACCGCTCCGCCCAAGCCCTCGAAGTTCTCGCGGAAAGAGTCGGCCAAGCCCTGCCCGTAGGACTCCTGCCGGTAGATCACGCCGGCGATCTCGTTGCCCTCCGAGGCCACCAGGTCCGCCAGGACCTTGCCCTGCAGCAGGTCGGATGGAGCGGTACGGAAGTAGAGGCCGTTGTCGTCATAGGTCGTGAAGTCCGGAGAGGTGTTGGCCGGGGAGAAGTGGATCACGTTGTTGCCGGTGATCTTGTCGATCACCAGCTTGGAGACAGCCGAACTGGCCGCACCGATGATGGCGTCCACATCCAACGCCAGCAGCCTGTCCACCTCCGGATTGGCGATGTCCTGGTTGGTGTCGCCCGAGTCTCCCTCGTGGAGTACCACGTCGGTGCCCAACACACCACCGGCCGCGTTGATGTCCTCAACAGCCAGCCGAGCTCCGGCGACTTCCGGCGGACCCAAGAAAGCCAAGTCACCGGTGACCGGCAACAACGTACCAATCACCAACTGGCCTTCCACACCGTCGCTCGGCGCTTCGTCGACGGGAGCCTGGGTGGTCGTGGGAGCCTGGGTGGTTGTGACCGCAGCCTCCTCGCCGTCCCCACAGGCGGTGGCCACCAGGGCAATCACCGAGACGATGGTCGCCAGCTTCAGATTCCGCCCGGTTCTGCGCATTTTCAATGCCCGTCCTTTCATCTTTGGCGAGATGTCTCCTCCTTCACAGGTATCCACCTGAGGTCGGAAACCCTCTGCTCACTCCGCATCGAATACGGGTCAGGACATGAGTCGTCCAGACACTGTCTCAATCTAGGTAGGTTCGCTCCCGTTCTGGGGGAGACAGAGGGATCTGCCCCTCCAACCCCTAGCGGATGACCGCTACCACCGCTCCGGTGGCCACCGAGTCTCCGGGCTCGATCCGGAGTTCCACCACATTTCCCTCCCGGCCGGCTGCAACCGCGTTCTCCATCTTCATGGCCTCCAGCACGCAGATGGTGTCGTCGGCGTCCACCTGGTCTCCGACCTTGACGTTCACCTTCACGATGGTGCCCTGCATGGGAGCGGTGACCGCCCCGTCGGAGGCGGCGGCCGGTCCCTTGGCGGGTTTGGGAGGACGGCGCCGCACCTTGGCCGCCCGGTCCTCCTGGCCGACGTCCGGCTCCCAGTAGGAGACCACGAACCGGCGCCCGCTTATCTCCACCGTCATGTCCTGGCGGACCGTCCCTTCCTCTTCGGGAAGAGATTCGGCAACTTCCGGATCGGTGCGAGAGAGATCTATCTCGCTCTCCAGCCAGGCGGTGTGATGGCGGGCGGAGATGAAGTCGGGGTGGTCCAGCACCGCTTTGTGCACCGGGATGGTGGTGGGGACGCCCGTGATCTCGTACTCTTCCAGGGCCCGCTTTGCCCGGCTGATGGCCTGGGTGCGGGTGGGCGCCCACACCACCAGCTTGGCCAGGAGGTTGTCGTAGAAGCGCGGGATGGTGACGCCGGCCCTCACCCAACCGTCCACCCGCACCCCCGGTCCGGCGGGCTCCCGGTAGCTGACGATCCTGCCCGGGGTGGGCACGTAATTGCGATAGGGGTCCTCGGCGTTGATCCGCATCTCGATGGCGTGGCCGTCCGCCCGCAGGCCTATGGCCGAAGTCGGGCTTCCGGCTGCGATTCGCAGTTGTTCCCGCACCAGGTCCACGCCGGTAACCATCTCGGTGACGGTGTGCTCCACCTGCAGTCGGGTGTTCATCTCCAGGAAGTAGAAGGATCCCTCCGAGTCGACCAGGAACTCCACGGTTCCGGCGCTGCGATACTCACACGCCCGGGCAATCCTCAGGGCCGCCTCGCCCAGTTCCTGGCTCTGCGAGAGATTCAAGATCGCCGACGGCGCCTCCTCCACCAGTTTCTGATGCCTCCGCTGAACTGAGCAGTCCCGCTCGCCCAGATACACATAGTTGTGATGGTTGTCCACCAGGATCTGAGCCTCGATGTGGTGGACGTCGTTCAGCTTCTTCTCGACGTACACCTCGGGGCTGCCGAAGAAGGCGTCGGCCTCTCGCCGGGCTGAGGCCAGCGCCTCCTCTATCTCGGAGGGATGGTCCACCGTGCGCATGCCGCGCCCCCCGCCGGCCCGGGACGCCTTGATCAACACCGGGTATCCCAGCCGGTCGGCCACCGCCTTGATCTCGTCGGGGTCTTGCAGGGGAGACTCGGTTCCCGGCACCACCGGCACTCCCGCTTCGGTGGCGATCCGCCGTGACGCCACCTTGTCGCCCATGGCGGCGATGGCCGAAGGAGGAGGACCCACCCAGATCAAGCCCGCTTCGGCGACCGCCTGCGCGAAGGCGGCGTTCTCGGACAGGAACCCGTAGCCCGGATGGACCGCCTCGGCTCCCGTCTCGGCAGCCACCGCCAGGATCCTCTCCATGCTCAGGTATGACTCTCCGGCGGGGGCGGGTCCGATATTCCATGCCTGGTCGGCCAACTGGGTGTGATAGGCGTCCCGGTCGGGCTCGGAATAGATGGCGACGGTGCGCAACCCCGATTCGCGGGCCGTGCGAATGATCCTGACCGCAATCTCGCCGCGGTTGGCGATCAGAACCGACTTCACAGGGGTATGTTCCCGTGCTTCTTGCTGGGCAGGCTCTCCCGCTTGGTGCGGAGCATCTCCAGGGCGGAAATGAGATGGGCGCGGGTCTCACGCGGCTCGATCACCGCGTCCACCAGGCCGAGTTCGGCCGCCTTGTAGGGGTTGTTGAACTCTTCCTCGTACTCCCGAACCAACTCATCCCGGCGCTGCTCGGGGTCCTCGGCGGCGGCGATCTCCCGCCGGAAGATCACGTTCACAGCTCCCGACGCGCCCATCACCGCAATCTCGGCGGAAGGCCAGGCGAAGACGGTGTCGGCCCGGATCCCGCGGGCGTTCATCACCAGGTAGGCGCCCCCGTAGGCCTTGCGGGTGATCACCGTCACCCGGGGGACGGTGGCCTCGCAGTAGGCATAGAGCAACTTGGCGCCATGGCGGATGATGCCGCCGTGCTCCTGGTCGACCCCAGGGAGGAAGCCGGGAACGTCCACGAAGGTGACCAGGGGGATGTTGAAGGCGTCACAGAAGCGCACGAACCTCCCGCCCTTCTCGGCGGCGTCGATGTCGAGGGTGCCGGCCAGCACCGAGGGCTGGTTGGCGACCACGCCCACCGTGTGACCGTCCAGGCGGCCCAGTCCCACCAGTATGTTGCGCGCCCAGTGCTCGTGCACCTGGAAGTAGTCGCCGTCGTCGAGGACCGTCTCGATCA
>JAPPKR010000036.1 GCA_028819835.1 bacterium
CTTCTTCCGGCGCCAACTGGTCCTCCTCCTCGAGGTCTCCCATCACCTCGCTCCGTGGGAGAAGGGTGGCGATCAGCGATAACTCCTCTTCTCCCCGGACGATGTTCAGAACCAGGCGATCGCCCGGCACGCGATGGCGGATACGGGCAGCCAAGTCGCTTATCCCCGTCACCGGACGGTCGTCCACCGCCACGATCACATCCCCGACCATCAGCCCTGCCGTCTCCGCTCCGGAACCGGGAAAGACCTCCATGATCTCCACCCCCGCATCTCCCTGGGAGTCCCGACCGCTGACTCCCAGGAAGGTGGTGTGGACAGGCTCTCCCGCTATGAGAGCCTCCGCCACTCGATAAGCCACGTCAACGGGGACTGCGAACCCCACCCCCTGGAATTCCACCGGCTCCAAGGTAGTGGAATCAGTAAAGATGGAGACGTTTATACCGATCAGCCGGCCGTAGCGATCCGCCAGGGCTCCACCCGAGTTGCCCGGATACAGCACTGCGTCACTCTGGATGAGGAGCTTTCCGTCCAATATCCGATCGGTGGCGCTGATCACTCCCCCCGTCACCGACGACACCAGACCCCAGGGACTCCCCACCGCCACCACTATCTGTCCGACCCGCAATCGCTGTCCCAGGGCCAGTTCGGCCGGTGTCAAACCGGACCTCCCTACCTTCACCACCGCCACGTCGCTGTCGGGATCGGTTCCCACCACCTCGCCGGGCAACCGATCCCCGTTGGAGAGCCGGACGGTCAAGTCAGCTTCTCCGGATACCACGGTTTCCACCACGTGGGCGGCAGTGAATATGTATCCCTGGCTGTCGAATATCACCCCGCTGCCCGCGCCTTGTTCGAAGATGTTCTCACTGGTGATCTCAAAGTGGACCACAGAAGGAATCAGCCGGTCGGCCACATCCGCCACCGGTTCATCGGTAACCACCAGGTCCGGCGGAGACACCTCATCCGCAACAGGCTGAGTCGTCGCAGTGGTGGTGGGCGCTGGCGCTGCGGTAGTGGCGGGAAGCGTAGTGGTGGTGGGCGCCGAGGTAGAAGTGGTAACCGTCTCAGGCGTGGTTGCCACCGGTACCTGTTCGGAGACCGGGTCCTCCGCCACCGGACCGGGAAAGAAGAGGCCAGCTACGAATCCGGCCAGAAGCAGGGCTGTTCCAGCCGCAGCCATCATCTTCCAGCCCATCCCCCGGAGGGTGCTCCCCCTGACCGAAAGGCGGGACGGTTCGGAGGCTATGGATTCAACCGGGCCGCGCCCGGTCTCAACCTGGGACGGGTCCTCTGGGGGGTCCTCTCCGCTCGTCACGCCCTCGGTAGAGACGCGGTCTTGTTCCAGCCGCTCACCCTCAGTGGAACCACCCTCCGCCGCCAACTCCTCTCCCTCCCTGGAGACAACCTCCCCCTCCAACCCCTCACCATCGAAGTCCGCCATAGGTCCACCCTCTTCCGAAGAGTCAAGGGGCGCCCTGGGATGATCTTCATCCGGTGCACAGGACTCTTCTTCGGACGAGGGCTCTAGTGGCAGGTTTTCCGTCATTACAAGTTGGTTATAGCCGAGTTTATGGTAAAGCCGTCATAAAGGCGCCGAGGCCAACCTAGTCGAGGGGATTGACGTCGGGAGGCGCCGCACCCGTCATCACCTCGCGTGAGGGGATCCACACCACCATCACCGTTCCCCCCTCCTGCCTGCCCAGGGCAGCCAACGCGCCTCCGTGCAACTCCGCCAGGTGCCGGGCTATGGCCAATCCCAGCCCCCCTCCCGAGGGAGAGTCTCCTGACAGCAGAGCGGGATCGAGACCGGGACCCCGGTCCGCCACCGTCATCCATGCCCAGCCGTCACTCTCGCCACAGCTGAGTTCGAGGAGGCTCCCCGGCGGGGAGGCCGCGATGGCGTTGTCGAGGAGGTTCTCCAATATGCGGACCAGGGCAAGCCCGTCTCCCGACACGGGGGTGGGACGGGTGTCCACCACCACTCTCATGTCCCTCTCTTCGGCCAACGGCTCCGTCGCCTGAGCGGTGGAGACCAGGAGATCGGCCAGATCCACCTCGGAGATCTTGGCGAAGCCCACTTCCAGCCGGGCCGCCTCCAGCAGGCGGTCGATCATCTCCGACATCCTTCGAGCGGCGCGGGACACCACTTCCCCCGTCTCCCTCCAGTCGTCCACCGTGGCGTCGGAGTCGGCCAGGCTCACCTCCAGGTTGGACCGGATCACCGCCAAGGGATTGCGAAGATCGTGGGAGGTGGAGGCCAAGAACTGCTGCTGCAGTCGGAACGACCCGCTGAGGCGGTCAAGCATGGCGTCGAAGGTCCCGGCCAGCCGGGTCAGCTCGTCGTCGGGTCCCGAGAGGTTGATGCGCCGAGTCAGGTCTTGGGCCTGTATGTTCTCGGCCACTTCCCGGATCCTGTTTATGGGACGAAGGCTCCGGCCGGCGAGAAACCAACCCATCACCAGGCTGAGCAGGAACATCCAGAACAGCCCCCACAGGATGGGGCCGGTGATGTCCTCGAGGATCCGCTCCCGGAGCACGGTCTCCACGGTCTGGAACTGCCTCATCTCCAACTGGGGAATGATGAAGCGCACTCCTCCCCTGATAACCGTCTCCCCCGGCCTCAGCACCAGGCCCATCACTCGTTCGTTTCGAAGGCCGTGGCGGATCACGAAGAAAATGGTTATCACTGCGGCCGAACCCAGTGCGAACACCAACACCGAGGAGAGCACCGAGAGACGGAAGCGGATGGAGTGGATTACCGAAGGCAGCCTCATGAGGTCCGCACGGGATGTTCGTCTTCCGACAGCGCGTATCCTCTCCCCGGAACCGTGTTGATGACCGGCGGGTCCCCCAGTTTCTTACGCAGGTTGGAGAGGGTCATCCGCACGGTGTTGGTGAAGGGGTCGGCGGCCTCGTCCCACACATGCTCCAAGAGCGTCTCCTGGGAGAGCACCTGACCCGCCCGGGTCATGAGGTATTCCAGCAGGGAGAACTCCTTGGCTGTCAACCGAAGGGACCGGCCGCCGCGGGAAGCCTCGAAGCGGGTGGTGTCCAGTCGCAGATCCCCCACCTCCAACACCGGACTCGTGTCCTCCTCTCGACGGAGAACCGCCCGGACCCGGGCTTGGAGTTCAGCAAAGGCAAACGGCTTCACCAGGTAGTCATCCGCTCCCGCGTCGAGGCCTCCCACCCGGTCCTCCACCGCGTCGCGGGCGGTGAGCATCAACACACGGGGTGCCCGCCTCTCGAAGGTGATGTGCGATCCGTCGACCAGGCTTCGACAGAGGTCCACTCCCTGGCCATCCGGCATGTTCCAATCGAGGATCACCAGGTCGTAGCCCGCCGAGACCAACCGGAGGGAAGCCTCTTCCAGGGTGTAAGCCACATCCACCGCGTAGCGGCTGCGCCGCAGTCCCCGGGCGATGGCGTTGGCCAGATCGGCCTCGTCCTCCACGACCAGAAGTCTCATACACCGAAAAATACCCTTGCGGCGGAGAAATGCGATATGCCCTGATCCCGCCCGGGCCCGGCGGGTAGCATCCTGGCCATGTCAAGATTCCGAGGCGCCGCCGACCGGTCGCGCATCCGCTCCCTCCTGGAACAGTTCGTGAGCATCCATTCGGTGAACCCCGCGCTCGACGGAGGGCCGGGCGAGGCGGAAATGGCCACCGCCCTGTTCGATTACCTGGAGGCGGCCGGGATGAATCCTCATCGTCAGCAGGTCGCTCCGGGTGGGCGGGACAACATACTCGCCAGCCTGGAGGGCTCCGCCGGGGGGCCTCTGGTGATGTGGCAGGCCCATCTTGACACCGTCACGCCCTCGGGGAAGGCTTGGCCCGAGGCGGTGGTGGAAGGGACGCGGGTTCATGGGCGGGGAGCCTGCGACACCAAGGGCTCCCTGGTCGCCATGGTGGAGGCTCTGCACATGGCGTCGGCCCTCGATCCAAGCGAGCGCTGTTCCATCCTGTTCGTGGGAGGTATAGACGAAGAGGTGTCCGGCATGGGGGCAATGGCCCTGTGCAGGGAACGGTCCGACATCGACATGGCCATTGTGGGGGAACCAACCGGACTGGAATTGGCCACCGCCCACAAGGGTGTGCTGCGCTTCGAGATCGAGACGATCGGCTCCCCATCCCACTCCTCCAAGCCCCATCTGGGGGTGAACGCCATCCACAGAATGTCCCGGGTGCTCGATGCCCTGGAGAACCAATACATTCCCACCTTGGCAGAGATCCGCCACCCGCTGGTGGGAAGCCCGACCATCAACACCTCCCTGATCCGGGGAGGCACGGCGTTCAATATCGTCCCGGCCCAGTGCGTGATCGGCATCGACCGTCGCGTCAATCCGGGGGAAGACTCCGAGGAGATCCTCGCTGACATATCGGAACTGCTGGCCCGCCTGGCGGAAGAAGGCATTGAGACGCGGCTGCACAAGGAGTTCCTGGATATGGGACCCCTGGACACCCCTGTCGACCACCCCTTGGTGAAGGTCCTGCAGACAGCACGCCGTTCCATCCTCGGTGATCCGGGGAAGCCGATCGGGGTCCCCTATGGAACGGATGGCGCCTGGTTCGCCCCCCAAGGCATACCTTCGGTGATCTTCGGGCCGGGCTCGATCGATCAGGCCCACTCCGACGAGGAGTGGGTGGAGATCGAGGACACCGCCCTAGCCGCCGAGATCATCGCCGAGACCGCCGTGCTGATGGCGGGTTGATCTCCTAGCTTTTGGGAAGGTCGTATACCTGGGCGGTGTAGGCGCCGTCCACCACCAGGTTGATCCCGCTCACATAGCGGGCGTCGTCGGAGGCCAGATACAGGAACGCAGAGGCTATGTCGTCGGTGGCGGCCAGGCGGTTCATCGGCACCACCGGGAACCCTTCGGCCCGCCATTTGTCCATCAACTCCTCGCCGGCGATGTCCACCGACTGCTGGGTGTCGGCCGGCCCGGGGCTGACGCAGTTGGCCCGGATGTTCCAGGGCGCCAGTTCCACCGCGATCGCCTTGGCCAGCGAGACGATCGCCGCCTTGGCCACGCAGTAGGCCGTGAAGTTTCGCCCGTGCCCGAGGGCGCTGATGGATGAGGTGAGGAGGATCACCCCTCCGCCGGTCTCCTTCATCGCCTGCGCCGCCCGCTGCGACAGCGTAAAGTAGGCGTCCAGGTTGACCGACATCACCCGACGCCAGTCATCGTTGCTCATCTCTATGAAGGGAACTTGTACCCAGGCCGCGGCGTTGGAGATCAGCACGTCAAGCCGCGGGTCCACCGCCAGCGCCTGTTCGATCGCCGACTCGCAGGCCTCCGTCTCGCCCAGGTCAACGCAGATGGGGACCGGGTTGGCCCCCAGTTCCGCCACTACGGGCGTCACCGCCTCCAGGCGTTCGGGCCGTCGGTCCACCAGGTACAGGTTGGCAGCCCCCTCCGCCGCGAAACGCTCGGCCGTCCGGCGTCCGAAGCCACTCCCCGCCCCGGTGATGAAGACATTCTTACCTGTAAAGCGGGCACTCTCGGAGGACCCCGGTCCTCCGTGTGCGGCGGGTGTGCGGGCCTGGGTTCTGATACTGCGGGACATCTTATCCCTCCAAGACGGGGAGAGTGACACTGGTGGGGTGGGACGGGTTGTGAAGGACGGTCTGGGTCGCCGGACGTCCGGCGGTGGAAGGCTCGGCGAACAGCGGGCCGCCGGTGTTCATGTTACGGTCCCACTGGGGGAAGTCGGAGCTCCCCAACACCAGCCGCAGGCGATGTCCGGCCGGGACCAGGGCGCCCACGGGACCCAACTCGATCGTGTACCGGTAGACCCTGTCCGGCCGGATTGGACTTGGATCGGAAAACGAGTCCCGGTACCGGGCCCGGATGATCCCCTCCTGCAGGTTGGTGGAGACGCCGGATGGGTCACGACGCACAGTCGGGCAGTCCAGTCGGTGTCGGCGGCAGTGGTGGCTGCCCACAGAGTGACCCTCACGTCACCCATAAGGGTCATCTCCCGGCCCAGGGGCTCGGAGGTGTACACCAGCACCATCCGGGAGGCTTCCGCCACGTGTTGGTCGGCCGGCCCCATCGGGGTGATCGTGTCGAAGCAGCAGGAGTGGCCGCCCTGGCTGGGGGTGGCGAGGGCTGGATCGTAGACGAACAGGTCGGGAGGCTCCTCGCCGGGACCCTGTCGGCTCAGTGAGCCATCCCCGAACTTGGAGTTGGCCCGACCGCCCGAGTGGATGAACCAGTCCTGGTGCTCGACGCCCGAGGGAGGCCAGTCGTCGTAGTGCCGCCATCCCCCGTTGTAGAGATGGGCAGTGACCGGGCTGTCGAGCACTCCCGTGTCCCTTCCCTTGATGGTCTGGTCGAACCAGCGGATGTGCCAGTCATCGATCCCGATCGTGTCGGGAGGACGGCCCTCGGAGGATCCCAGGGGGCTCCAGGGCATGTGCGTCCAGGGGCCGAGCAACAGTTTCTGTCCCTGCCGGGCGGCTTCGGCGCCCGCGGCGGCGCCGAGACCCGAGAAGTTGGCCACCGTCCCCGAGACGAAGACGTCGTACCAGCCACCAACGTGCAGAGCGGGAACGGTAATCCGGCTGTAGTCCTCATCGATGGACCACCGCCTCCAGTAATCGTCGTATGTGCAGTGCTCCAGCCAGTCGTAGAACCACGGTGCATAGCCATCCGACAGGGGCGGGTACTCACTGAGAGGAGTGAACCAGAACCACCCGGGCGCCTCGGCCAGGGAAGCCCCCAGGGACTCGAAGGCGGCCCGGTTACCGGCTCTGTGGGCGGTGTCGATGGCCAGCAGGTTCGCCCAGTAGAGAATGAAAGCCAGCGAGAGCGCTCCCCCGTTGTAGGTCCATCCCTCGTAGTACTGGGAAGCCGTGAAAGCCGGAGCTATCGCAGCCAGGCTGGGAGGACGCTCGACCGCCGCCAGCAACTGGGTGGCGCCCACGTATGAAAAACCCCACATCCCGACCTGACCGTTGGAGCCCGCCAGTCGGGCCGCCCACTCCACCGTGTCGTAGCCATCGGCGCTCTCATGGAGATAGGGGTAGAACTCCCCTTCCGACGTCGCCCGGCCACGGGTGTCCTGGATGACCACCACGTACCCCTGGGAGGCGTACCAGATGGGATGGGCATGACCGAAGGGCATGGTGGCGTTCCGCTTGTCGTACGGGGAGCGCATCAGGAGCACGGGCAGGAGGGCGTCGGTCAACGGGCGGTAGACGTCGGCATACAGGGTGGTCCCGTCCCGCATCCTGGCGGGGACATCCCGCTCCACGGTGACGTCCGGCACTCCCGGCCACGGGTGCGGACCGGTCACGGGAGAACCACCTCGTTCATCTGATAGCATCCCTTCGGTGGGCAACAACGCCGCCGTGGTACTGGCCGCCGTGGCAGGTGGCGTGGCAACCGCCGCCACTTTGGATCTTGCCCGCGACCTGCGGAGCAGACCCCGACCCCACCTGTCAGCCTACACCGCCGGCATGGCCATGTTCGCCATCGCGGTGTGGGCCCTGTTCTCCGGCCTCGGATGGGGATGGACCGGCCTCAGCTACCGGGTCTTCTTCCTGTTCGGGGGGGTCCTGAACATCCCCTTCCTGGCGCTGGGATCGGTGTTCCTGTCCGTGGGTCGAAGGATCGGGCACATCATGGTGGTGGGACTGTTCGGCTTCTCCGCCATGGCGACCACCCTGGTGAGCGTCACGCCCTTCGCTCGGTCCCTGCCCGAAGGGGGCATCCCGGCCGACATCTTCCCCTCCATCGCCGAAGCCGGATTCGGCCCCCGGCTGCTGGCCCCCATCGCCGGAGGCCTCGGGACATTGGTACTGGTCACGGCCGCCCTGTGGGGCGCGGTCCGATTCCGGAAGTCCAACCCGAGGCGGGCCGCCGCCAACCTGGTGATCACCGGCGGGGTGCTGGCCGCCGCCACCGGAGGTACCATCCTCGGCTTTCTGCACGAGTCATCCGGCTTCTCGGTCTCCCTCCTAACCGCGGTGTCCCTCATCTGGTGGGGCTACCGCTTAGCCAGCGACAGACGCCCCAAATCCGACCCCTAGGCGGAGAGGGCGGTCCGGAATCTCGGGACCGCAAGCACCAATAAGAGGACAACCAGCATGGGCACGGCCGCCACCAGATTGAGCGAGCCGTATCCGATCTCGCTCATCAGCATTCCCGCTCCCAAACTGCCCAGCATCACCGTCGCCCACGTCGCCCAATCGGCCACTCCCCCCACCACCTGACGAACCTCCGCAGGCGCGGAGGCGAACAGCATGGAACTGCCGGCCACAAAGCAAAGGCACCATCCCAGTCCCAACAGGAACAACCCGGCAATCAGAGGGAGATACCCGTCGTAAGGCGCGGTTCCCGACAGGAACACCGAACACCACGTCACCACCATTCCCAGACCCAGGGCCGGCAAATGGCCGGCACGGTCGACAAGCTTCCCCGCCATTGGAGCAAATGCGAACATTCCCACCGCCAGCGCCGAAATCACCAGCCCCACCACCTTCAGATCGTAATCGGTGTCCTCGATGTGAAGAGGGGTGGCGGTCATCACCAGCACCATGGTCGCCTGTGCCGACAACAACACCAGCATGGCGATTTGCACCGCAGGGAGACCCAGGGCGAGAACCGCCTGCCGTCTGATCGGAGGACCGGACCGGGTGGTCACCCCCACCCGGGGAGGGTCGAACGGAAGCGCCGTCCAGAGGAGCAACCAGCACAGCAAGAAGCCCGCTATAGCGACCAGGAATGCTCCCCCGTAGGGTGTACCCAGCCCGTCCTCCACCAACCGACCTATCCAATCCACCAGATTGGCCCCTATCAGAGAGCCGAGGGTCCCCGCCCAAACCGCGAGCCCCAGTGCCCATCCCCTTCGCTCTGCCTCGACCAGTTCAGCGGCGGTGAATCGCGCCAGATGGACGGCGCCGACGCCGGCGCCCACCAACATCGCCCCACCCACCAACAGCCAATAGTTCTTTGCCATCAACCCCGCCAGTCCCAGCGTCGCCCCCAAAGCCGACACAAGCGGGCCTTTCAACATGATCAGGCGCCGCCCATGGCGGGAGCTCAGCCAGCCGAAGAGGTTGGCGCCCAGCGCCTGTCCGAGGGCACAGGCCGCCAGCGGCAAACCCGCCAGCATGTTCGACCCGCTCAAAGCCCTGGCCGCCATCGTCACCACGGTGACGGTCGCAAAGAAAGCTGCCCAGTTCAGTACGGAAGCGGAGAACAGCGCAT
>JAPPKR010000263.1 GCA_028819835.1 bacterium
CCCGAGTGGTGGACCGGATTTGTCGGGGAGAAGCGATCGGCACCTGGGTGAATCCTGAAGCCCGGAAACTCAGCGCCCGCAAACTGTGGATCGCATTCGGCCAGGAGTCCGGTGGTCGGGTGACCCTGGACGCCGGAGCGGTGCGGGCGATCACACGACTGAATGCAAGCCTGCTGCCGGTTGGGGTACGGGAGATCGAAGGCGGCTTCACCGCCGGGGAGGCGGTGGAGGTGCTGGATCCCGAGGGAAGGACCATCGCCAAGGGCATTGCCCGCATCTCCGCATCCGACTGCCGGAGCCTCCAGGCAAGCGCCCATCCCACGACAGAACTGATCCACCGCGACGATCTGGTGGTTTTGAGGGAGTAGCCGCCCGAGCCCCTGCCCGGATCCGTGGCCTTCCGTTTTCCTCTGTGCGGTCAGGTGTCGCAGAAGGCGACCGTGCGGCCTGGATTGCTACCTGCGCCAGACGGAAGGCATGGTGAGCACCAGGACGGGGAGGATCTCCAAGCGTCCCACGATCATCAGCAGGGACAGGAGCCATTTGCCGGGAGGAGAGACCATGGCGTAGTTGGCTGTGGGTCCCACCTCTCCCAACCCGGGTCCGATGTTACCCAGGCTGGCGACCACCGCCGACAGCGAGGTAAGCAGGTCCGAGGACCCGATGGACGACTCGATGGTGATGAAGACCAGCGCACCGGCCCCCATGAGGAACAGGTACAGGGCCAAGAAGGAAAAGATTCCCCGGATGATGTTGGTTGAAAGCGGGCGCCTATTGAGCCGGATGATGAACATACCTCGGGGGTGGATCACCCGTCGCAACTCGGTGAGGGCGGTGTTCGCCACCACCTTCAACCGGAAACTCTTGATGCCTCCCGCGGTGGATCCTGCCATCCCGCCCAGGGTCATCAGGGCCAGCACCAACAGTTGCATGGGCGGCATCCACGATCCGAAATCGGCGGTGCTGTAACCGGTCGTGGTCACCATCGACACCGCCGTGAAGACACCCTCCCGCACCGCCTGCTCCCACCCGGCTCCGTGGTTGGCGAGAGCGATGGTGAGCCAGGCCGCGGCGGCCGCCACCACCATGAAGTACACCCGGAACTCCTCGTTGGCGAAGTATCGGCGGGGGTGGAGCAGGGCTCGGAAGTGGAGAGCAAAGGAGACTCCCGCCAGGACCATGAACACGATGATCACCCATTGGGTATAGGCGCTGAACCCGGTGATGGAAGTGGCTTCGGTGCTGAAACCCCCGGTGGACAGGGTGGTCAGGGAGTGATTGACCGCCTGGAAGAGGTCCATGTCGCCTGCCCAGAGCAACAGCGCCTCCGCGCAGGTGAGCATCAGGTAGATCAGCCACAGGCGCTTGGCGGTGTCCTGGAAACGGGGCGTCAGCCGATCGGGGTCCGCTCCTGGGGACTCGGCGCGGGCCAACTCCAGCCCGCCCACTCCCAACAGGGGCAGCACCGCCACGAACAGCAAGATAATTCCCATCCCACCCATCCATTGGGTGAGCGACCGCCAGAAGAGAATGCCGTGGGAGAGTTGGCCGGGGTCGGCCAGCAGGGAGGCGCCGGTGGTCGTGAAACCGGAAACGGTCTCGAACACGGCGCCGGTGACGTCGGGGATCGCGCCGGAGAAGAGATAGGGCAGGGTCCCGAAGGCCGACATCATCAGCCAGGCGATGCCCACGCCCGCGAACCCTGCCCGGGTGGTGAGGGCGGTGGGCTTCTCCACAGACAAGCGCAGCAGTCCTCCGGTGGCCACCGTGACCGCGGCGGCCGCCCCGATCGCCCTGGCATCGGAGTATTCGCCGTACAGAAGCGACACCCCTGCGGCCAGCAGCATCATCAGGCCCACCGCCATGGCGGTCACCCCGGTTACCAGGAGCAGGGAGGTGAACATCCCGCGGCGACCCAGCCAGCCCACCGCGGAGGTCAATTTCACGTCTCTTCCCCGTGGAATAGGTTCTCGACAGTGGTGATGTGATCGGGAAGGCTGAACACGATGATCCGGTCCCCGGGCTCGATTACGGTCTCTCCGCGGGGCAGGATCGGGGACATGTTCCGGACGATGCCCCCGACCATCGACCCCTCGGGGAGGTCGATGTCCATCATCCGCAGTCCGGCGACCGGGCTTTCGGGTCCCACGTCCAGCTCGATGGCTTCCGCGTCCGAGTCGCTGAAGGTGACGACCGAGTGGACGACTCCCCGGCGGACGTACCGAAGGATGCTTCCCGCAGCCAGCAGACGAGGGGAGACCGCCGCGTCGATGCCCTTGCCTTCCAGCAACTCCACGTGGTGCTGATTGTGCAGCCGGGCGACCGCCATCTGCACGCCCAGCGCTTTGGACACCAGGCACACCAGGGCGTTGCTGGCGTCGTCCTCGGAGAGGGCGAGAAGAGCGTCTCTCTCTCCGAGGTCCAGTCTCCCCAGGGTGTTGGGATGAACGGGATCATCGCATATGGCCAGCGCCCGGGGGTTGTCCTCGGCCACCTTGCGACAGATCACGCGATCGGGGCTGATGTAAGTCACCGACAGCCGCGCCTCGCAGAGTTTCCGGATGGCGACCCTGGACAGCCGGGAGTCGCCGGTCACCACCGCACGGGTGGCGAGCCGTGTCTTGATTCCCAGCAGCTTGGCCGCGAACTTGACATCCCGGGGATCCACCATCATCAGGACGTGATCGCCTTCCCGTACCCTGGTGTGATCCCTGGCCACCAGGGTGTCGCCGTCCCGGATGATGGCCACCACCAGGAAATCCCGCCTCTTGCTGAGATTGGCGAGGTCCCGCAGAGGCTTTTCCAGAAGGGGAGAGGAGGGTTGGGCGATGGCGCCCACCAACAGCAATCTCCCGTTGGCGAACTCCCAGTGTTCGGAGAGGCCGCTCAACCGGACCAGCCTCACCAGTTCGTCGGCGGTGGCTTCATCCGGATCGATGACCACCTTTACTCCCATGTTGTGGAGCCCCGACCTCAGGGCGGAATCGGATATCCGCGCCACGGTCTGGTTTATCCCCAGGGTGGTGGCCGAGTGGCATGCCAGTGCGTTGACCCCGTCCTGATCGGTGACCGCGATTAGTAGGTCCACGGAGTCGCCCACCGCTTCCATGGCCTCCTTCAGCACGCGCTGACCTGCACCGTTGCCGGTGATCGTCAGTACGTCCAAACGGGAATTGAGAGCCTCTGCGGTGTGGGGATCCGCTTCGATGACCACCACCTCCTGGCCATCGGCTGAGAGGCGTTCGGCGAGATAGCTGCCGACCGCGCCAGCCCCAACAATGATGATCTTCATAGTTGCGTTCCTTAAGATTACCGATCGTGGGGACAGTTGGCTAAGACGGCTGCGGGGACCCCCTGCAGCGTCGGGTAAACTGGGTGCTCCCGCACCAGGGAGATCCGCAATTCCCGACCCGTTCCAGTCCCCCGAGGCGATAATTGACGCCCTCGCGGCCCAGGGTTACCTGCCGTCTGCACGGATCGCCCAGGTGATCTATCTTGCCATGCGCCTCAACAAGCCCGTGCTTGCCGAGGGTCCGGCGGGGGTGGGGAAGACCGAGTTGGCCAAGGCGATGGCCGCCGGCGGGGGACGCAGGCTGGTCCGGCTGCAGTGTTATGAGGGCCTCGACGAGTCGAAGGCCCTCTATGAGTGGAACTACCGGAAGCAACTGCTTCGGATATCCTCTGATTCCTCGTCCGGGTGGAAGGAGATGTCCGAGGACATTTTCTCGGAGAGCTTCCTGCTGCCCCGCCCTCTCCTGACCGCCATCTCGTCGCCCGATCCGGTCGTGCTCCTGGTTGATGAAATCGACCGGGTCGAGATGGAGACCGAGGCTTTGCTCCTGGAGGTTCTCTCCGAGTTCCAGATCACCATCCCGGAGTTGGGGACGGTCAAGGCCGATTCCCAGCCCCTGGTGATCCTGACCTCCAACAACACCCGTGAACTCTCCGAGGCGCTGCGGCGCCGGTGTCTGTTCCTGCACATCCCCTATCCCAGCCCGGAACGGGAACGGGAGATCCTCCTGGCCCGCGCTCCTGGCTTGCCCGAAGCATTGGCCGATTCGATCGCCCGGGTGGCCCGCAGCCTCAGGGGAATGGCCCTCAAAAAGCCCCCATCGGTCTCGGAGACCATCGACTGGGCGCGGACCCTGCTCACCCTTGGAGTGACGAGAGTCGACTCGGAGTCCTTCTCCGAAACGTCGCACGTCCTGCTCAAGTATCAGGCCGACATAGACATCGCCCTCAAGGAACTGGCCACCGAGAGCTGAACCGCCGTGCTGGGTCTGCTCACCGACTTTGTGGAGGAGTTGAGAGCGGCCGGGATTCCGGTGTCAACCGTGGAGACCATCGACGCCCTGGAAGCCGCGGCCGTGGTGGACTTGGCCGACCGCGCCGCCCTCAAGGCCGCCTTGGGAGCCACCCTGGTCAAGTCAGCCCGGCACCTCGATGCCTTCGACACAGCCTTCGAGGTGTTCTTCGGCCTGGGCCGGCCTCCACCCCCGGCCGAGACCGACATCGGAGGCGGGTCCGTCTCCTCTGATGACCCTTCGCCGCAAGGAAGCTCCGGCGGGGCGGGTTCCCTTGCGGAGTTGTTGGCGGCGGCGATGGGCGGTCACGATTGGGAGACGGTCCGCGGCCTGGTGGAGCGGGCGGTGGAGGAGTTGGCGGGGATGACCTCGGGGCGCCCGGTGGGAGGCGCCTATTACCTCTACCGCACCCTGAGGCGGCTGGACGTCGATTCTCTGCGGCAGATGCTGATGGAGTTGGTAGAAGAACGGGGATCCCATCCGGGCCTCGGCGATGAAACACTGGAGAGGCGCCTCCGGGCCGAGGAGGTCGATGCGCTGATCGAGAGACTGAGGGAGGAACTGATGGCGGAGATTCGCCGACGGCTGGTGGCCGATCGGGGAAGCCAGGCGGTGGCGGCCACGCTGCGCGCCCCGCCGCTGGAGGAAATGGACCTCATGCATGCCTCCGATGCGCAACTCCGCAGGATCGAGGAACTGATAGGGCCGCTCACCCGCAAACTGGCCGCCCGGCTCGCCCGGCGCGATCTACACCGCCGCCAGGGTCGTCTGGACTTCCGCCGCACGGTCCGGGCCTCTCTGGCCACCGGAGGGGTCCCCCTGGATGTTCGTTTCCGCTCCATGCGACGTTTCCGTCCCGAGATCTTCCTTCTGTGCGACGTCTCGGGCTCCATGGCGACCTTCGCCCGCTTCACCCTGCAGTTCACCTATGCGATGTCGGCCCGGTTCTCCAGTCTTCGAGCCTTTGCCTTCGTGGACGGAGTGGACGAGATCACGGGCCTTCTCACACCCGGCCTCCGCTTCGGAGAGGCCGCCCAGCGGATCTTCTCGGAAGCCGAGGTGGTGGAACTGGACGGCCATTCCGACTACGGGAATGCGTTCTCCCGGTTCTCCAACCGTTACGGAGGCGAACTGACCGCCCGCTCCACCGTCATCATCGCCGGGGACGCTCGCAACAACTACCGGGATTTCACAGGCGAGGCCTTGGCGGAGATGGCGAGAGTGGCCGAAGCGGTCTATTGGCTGAATCCCGAGCCCCGGGCCTATTGGGACACCGGAGATTCCCTCCAGTCCCGGATGTCGGCGCACTGCACGGAGGTGTACGAGGTGAGAAACCTCCTCCAACTGGAGCAGTTCGTGGAGAACCTCGCCGACCACCGTCGCAAGCGCCCTGTCGGGCCGATCAGGGCGCCAGCTTCGCCAGTCGGTCGATGAGATCCACCACCCGGTTGGAATAACCCCACTCGTTGTCGTACCAGGCGAGGGTCCTTGCCAGGTTGGCGCCCAGGACCTCGGTGCCTCCCGAATCGAAGACGGTGGAATGGGGATTGCCGATGATGTCGGAGGAGACGACCGGGGCCTCGGTGTACTCCACGATCCCGGCGAACCGCCCTGCCGCTTCGGCCCGAACCGTGTCGTTCAGTTCTTCGGCCGTGACATCCGCCGACAGTTCCACCACCAGGTCCACTATCGACCCATCGGCTACCGGCACGCGCATCGCCATCCCGTCCAGCCTTCCCTCCAACTCGGGAAGCACCTTCCCCACCGCCTTGGCGGCTCCGGTGCTGGTGGGAATGATGTTCTCGGTGGCGGCGCGGCTACGCCGAAGATCGGCATGGGGAACGTCGGCCAGCCTCTGGTCGTTCGTGTAGGCGTGCACCGTGGTCATCAGCCCGCGGCGGATCTCGAAGTGGTCGTGGAGGATTTTGGCGAGAGGGGCAAGGCAGTTGGTGGTGCAGGAGGCATTGGAGATGAGGGAGGCGTCCGGCCCGAGCAGGTGATCGTTCACGCCCAGCACCAGGGTCAGGTCGAGGGCGTCCTTGGGGGGAACGGTGAGAATCACCCGCTTGGCGCCCGCCTCCAGGTGTTTGGTCAGGGCGCTGCGGGTGCGGAACACTCCCGTGGACTCCACCACCACGTCCACTCCCAGTTCGTCCCACGGAAGCCGGGAGGGGTCCGGTTCGCACAGCATGCGGGCTTCATGTCGGCCGACCGTCATCACACCCTCGGCCAACCCGACCTCCTGATCCAGGCGGCCCATCACCGAGTCGTACCGGAGCAGGTAGGCCAGCACGTCGTCGTCCGCCAGGTCGTTGACAGCCACCACCTCCAGATGAGGCAGGCTTCGTTGGATGAGGATTCGCAGCACCGAGCGCCCGATCCTCCCGAAACCGTTGATCGCCACCCTGGTCGTCATGCTCCGCTCATCTTTTCCAGGACCTCCACAATGCGCGCCGCGTAACCCCAGCCGTTGTTGTACCAGGTCACGGTCTTGACAAGATGACCCCCGATAGCCATGGTGGCCAGGCTGTCGAACACCGCCGACTCGGTGACGTCGGTCACGTCGGAGGAGACAATGGGATCGGTGGAGTACTCGACGATTCCCCGGTAGCGGGTTTGGCAGGCCTCTTTCAGGGCCTGGTTCACCCGGTCGGCGTCCACCGCAGTCTCCAACTCGGTCACCAGGTCAACGGTGGAGCCGTCTGCGACGGGGACGTTGAGGGCAAGCGCCCTCAGTTTTCCCGAGAACTCCGGACGGATCGACGCCAGGATCTCGGCCGCCCTGGTAGGCGAGGGGATGATGTTGTCGGCGGCCGCCCGGCTGGAGCGGAAGCCCGAAGTGGGCACGTCGGCGAGCCGTTGGGCATTGGTTATGGCGTGGACGCTCGTGAAGAACCCCCGGCGGAGCCCAAAGCTGTCCGAGAGGGTGCAGAGGATCGGGGCCAGGGCGTTCGAGGTGTTGGAGCCCAAGGCGATCACCTCTGTGCCGGATTCCATGACGTGGTCGTTCACTCCCCGGAGGAGAATGGGGATGTCACCGAGCGTGAGGGGGGTGGAGGCCAGCGCGACTCCCCGCGCGCCGGCGGCGATGTGGCGAAGGCACTCCTCCATTGTCTGTTGCTGCCCAGTGGCCTGCACAACCACCGAAGCGTCCCACTCCCGCCAGTCGGCGTCGCCGGGGCGACGGGCGTCGATGATCGGCGTTTCCTGCTCGTTGGCCAGCAACACGCCGTCGGCGTAGGAGACCCGTCCGGGGTACCGGCCGTAAATGGAGTCGTACTGCAGGAGGTAGGCCAGCCCGACGGGATCGGCCACGTCGGCGATCACCCCCACTTCCAGGAAAGGATGGCCTGCCAGGAGCCGGAAGACGTTTCGTCCGATTCTCCCGAATCCCATCAAGGCCACTCTGGTCTTCTTCAAGGCTTCCTTTCGGTGTATTACTGCTCGGTGTCGAAATTTAGCGGTGTCCCGGGAACAGAAATCGCTTCGCAAACTGACGGAGCGATGCGGAAAACCGGGGGGAGAGACTTGAAATCGGACCCGGTGCGGTGTCATCCTGTGGTGGTGAATGGATGTCGCTTCGGACTGGTCGGGTGGTGGGCCGCCTGCCTTTCGGTGGTGGTGTTGTTCTTGCCCTCCCCGGCTTGGGCCGCCCCAACCTGTGACCTTGCATTGACGCCCCCCGTGCCGGGAGAGACGGTTCGCCGGTTCTCGCCTGCACACAGAGGGGGCCACTGGGGTGTGGACCTGGCCTCCCCCTGGGCCGGAACGGTGCGAGCGCCTGTCTCAGGGACCGTGACCTTCGCGGGCAGGGTGGCAGGCCGGTTGTCGGTGACGATCGCTCCCGACGACCGGCTGCGGGTGAGCGTCTCCTATCTGTCGTCCGTGAGGGTCTCGGCGGGCCAGTGGATAGAAGTTGGTGGGATGCTGGGCCGGTCGGGCGCCGACCACGGGCTACCGGCAGTGCATCTGTCCCTGCGAGTCGACGGGCGGTATGCCAACCCCGAGCCTGCATTGGCCTGCGGGAGAAGAGCGAGCCACCCTTTGGGGAGGCTCAGGCTGGTCCCGGCCCGGGGAGCGGCTAGGTAACCGGAGCCGCCGCAAGTTCGACCGGCTCCGCCGCTTGGGCAACGGCTAAGGTAGGGGGGGTGATCAGGGCTCTGTTGGGTGGCACCTTCGATCCTCCTCACTTGGCTCATCTGGCACTGGCGGAGGCCGCTTATCGCCAACTCGGGGTTTCGGTGGTGGAGTTCATACCGACCGGAATTCCCTGGTGGAAGCCCTCCCCGCCGCCGACCGCCGCTCATCACCGGCTGGAGATGGTGAAGCGAGCCACCGAGGGGGTCTCCCACTACACGGTCAACGATTGCGAGACCCGGCGGGAGGGCCCCAGCTACATGGCGGACACCCTGGAGACTTTCCCATCCGCGGACGAGATCTACCTGGTGATGGGGTCCGATGCTGCTCAGGGGTTGCGCAGTTGGATGCGGTGGGAAGAGGTTGTCCGGCGCGCCCGCCTGGCGGTTGCCCAGCGGCCTGGAACCGACCGGGTTGAGGTGGAGGAGGCCGCCGGCCGCCAGCCGGTGTGGTTGGACTGCCCACGTCTGGAGATCAGTTCCAGGGAGGTCCGCCGGCGGGTTCGGTCGGGACTGAGCATCAGTTCCCTGGTTCCCGGAGGCGTCGGGGAATACATCACCGAAAACCGGCTCTACCTACCTCCCCGAGGCTTATGATGGAAGAACACATCGGTACCCAGGAGGTGTTTGAGTAGAGACGCTTGAGGCCGCTCGGCTGGTCGCAGACCTTCTGGCGCGGAAGAGCGCCACCGATGTCGTGCTGCTTCGGGTGGGGGAGGCCATGGGCATCACCGATGTGTTCGTGATCGCCACGGGCCGTTCCCGCCTGCACAT
>JAPPKR010000101.1 GCA_028819835.1 bacterium
CGGCCACCTCGGTAATCGACGAGGAGGAGATCGCCGAGGTGCTGGCCCAGTGGACTGGAATCCCGGTTCATCGGCTCACTGAGGAAGAAACCGCCCGGCTGGTGAATATGGAGGAAGAACTTCACCGGCGGATCGTTGCCCAGAACGACGCCATTGCGGCGGTGAGCCGGGCGATCCGGCGCACGCGGGCCGGGCTGAAGGATCCCAAACGGCCCGCAGGGTCGTTCATCTTCCTCGGTCCGTCGGGCGTGGGGAAGACCGAAACCGCCAAGGCCCTCACAGAGTTCCTGTTCGGCGCCGAGGACTCCCTGATACAGATCGACATGTCCGAATACATGGAGAAGCACACAGTCAGCCGGCTGATCGGGTCCCCTCCCGGGTACGTGGGGTATGACGAGGGCGGCCAGTTGACCGAGGCGGTCCGGCGGCGCCCGTTCTCGGTGGTGCTCTTCGACGAGATCGAGAAGGCTCACCCCGACGTTTTCAACATCCTGCTGCAGATATTGGAGGACGGCAGGCTCACCGACTCTCATGGCAAGTCGGTGGACTTCAAGAACGTGGTCATCATCATGACCTCCAACCTCGGCACCAAGGAACTCCGGAAGAAGTCGGTCGGGTTCCACAGCGAGTCGAGCGAGGTCAGCTACGAGCACATGCGAAGCAGGCTGTTCGACGAGATGAAGCGTCATTTCCGTCCCGAATTCCTGAACCGAATCGACGAGATCATCGTCTTCCGGGAACTCACCTCCGAGGAGATCAAACAGATTATCGACTTGTTGCTGGAGAGAGTCAAGAACCAGCTTCGGGCCCAGCGCCTGGAACTGGTGGTCACCGACTCCGCAAAGGGCTATCTGGCCAAGGTGGGATACGATCCCGAACTGGGCGCCCGGCCCCTCCGGAGGGCGATCCAGCGCCATGTCGAAGACCCTCTCTCCGAGAAGGTGCTGATGGGAGAATTCTCGGCCGGTACAACCATCCTGGTGAGCCTGGATGAGGAGAACGAGGAACTGGTGCTCGAAGGATTCGACGTCTCCGACGACCGTTCCGAGGTGGAGGCGGCTTCCTCGGGCTGAGTCCCGCCCTTCCGGCCTAGTAGTCCAGAGTGACCGTCCGGTGATGTTCCCCCATCCGGGAGGCATCCGCACCCAAGACAGCCTCAGACCAAAGGAAGTAATCGAGTCGCGGTCCGGTGACGGAGACCCCTTCGGCCCTGAGGGCTTCCACAAGCAGGTGGCAGGCGTAGACCGTCGCCCAGCGAATCGCCGCCTCCTCGAGCGAGTGACGGGGTATCTCGGTGCGGGAGTCCACCGACCGGGACAACCGCGGCGAGTACCGAAGCACCCCGAGGTGGCGAAGGAAGCGGGGGAGCATGTAGTCGGGATACACGGGGAAGGAGTCCAGCCCCGCCCAGGGCCTGGATGACCGGGAGGCCATGAGCGACGACGCCAGATGGGCCAGTTTCCTGAAACGGAGACGGCGACCACCCACGGCTGCTTCGTCCTCGTAACCGGGGATGGTTGTGGCCAACAGCTCCACCACCCCCGGCCCGTCCCACCCGGCCTCTTCCACCAGGTGAAGGGCGGCGCCGGCCCACCGCTCCCTCACGGCCGTGGCCACCCGGGCAATCCGGTCGCCCCGCTCGGGCACCATCTGCAGGACTCCCTGTCCCGCGAAGAGACGGCCGGCCTGCGCGCTGTCCAACTCCGAGAAGGAGCGGAGATCCGGGCCGGTACGGGGTCCCATCCACCGGGTAATGGCCCCGAACAGGGCAGGAGCATCGGTGAGGCGCCGTCCCGCATAGCTGATGGACCACATCCGGCAATCCGGAGGCGGCCAGAGGCAGGCCAGAACCGAGACCGAAAGGACCGCGTAGTCGAACCAGGGTCCGTCCCGGAGGCCGGGAGGCGGTCCGGGGTAGTCGAACCGGGGCGTGGGAAAGGAGCGGCCGCGCCACTGCTTGACCAAGGCGGCCACGGCTTCACGGGAGACCTCTACTCCCCACCCGGCCGGCGGTGGCCCCGAACGGAGGTCGGCGAGGAGCGGTCCTCCTTCCGGCGGATTGTGGCCCCCGCTCGGGCCGGTATTCTCAGTGGGGAGGGGAGGCATGTTCTGAATACGTCAACAATCTAAGAAGGAGCCTTTTATGAGAAAGAGAATATTCGGGCTGTCCATCCTGGCGGCCTTGTCGCTTCTGGTGGCCGGTTGCGGAGGTGGCGACGACACCTCGGTGTACCTGGTGTTCGACATCGGAGGCCGGGGAGACCAGTCGTTCAACGACTCCGCCGCCGCAGGTTTGGACCGGGCCACCGAAGAGTTGGGGATTGCCGCCAGCGAGCTCGAGCCCACCGCTGGTGGGGAGAACCGGGACGAGTTGCTCAACCTGGCCGCCGAGGACGGCGCCCAGTTGGTGTTCGGGGTGGGATTCCTGTTCACCGACGCCATCGCCGCCGCGGCAGGACTCCACGACGAGGCCAACTTCGCCTTGATCGACGGGTTCGTTCCCGACCTGACTGCGGACAGCAACCTGATCTCCCTCGGATTTGCCGAGCACGAGGGGTCCTTCCTGGTCGGCGCGGCAGCCGCCCTCAAGTCCCAGACGGGCAAGGTGGGCTTCATCGGAGGCGTCGAGATCGACATCATCAAGAAGTTCGAAGCCGGATACGTGGCCGGAGCGCGCCATGTCAATCCCGGCGTCGAGATCGACATCAAGTACATAAGCCAGCCGCCTGACTTCAGCGGGTTCACCGATCCCGCCAAGGGCAAGGAGATCGGGGCCGGCATGTACCAAGCCGGCGCCGACGTTGTCTACCACGCAGCGGGCGGTTCAGGGGGTGGACTGTTCCAAGCCGCCAAGGAGCAGAGCGAGACGAGCGGTAGCCACGTCTGGGCGATCGGGGTGGACTCAGACCAGTACCTGACCGCCGGGGCGGAATTCCAGCCCTACATCCTCACCTCGATGCTGAAGAGGGTGGACGTGGCAGTGTTCGAGACCATCTCCACTCTGGTCGACGACAGCTTCGAGGGCGGTTATCGCACTTTCGACCTGGCCGTCGACGGAGTCGGATACGCCACCAGCGGAGGCCATGTGGACGACATCGCAGGTCAGCTCGAGGACCTGAAGGCCCAGATTGTCTCAGGGTCGATTGTCGTTCCCCAAGCATGACATAGGACAACGACCACAAGGTCGTACAAGCGGGGCCCCTCCAAGGCGGCCCCGCTTGTTTCTTTAAGGTCGCCGGTTCGTACTGTCATCAGATGCACGGCGTTTGCCGGACTCCGACCCTCCAGGGAGGACGGATTTCACCGCATTCGGTGGTAGTGTCCGAGCCGTGACCGCGGCAGCCATCGAACTGATCCAGATCACCAAGCGCTTTCCGGGGGTGATAGCCAACGACCGGATCGATCTGGCCGTCCGGGAAGGTGAGATCCATGCGGTGGTGGGTGAGAACGGCGCCGGCAAGTCCACCCTGATGAAGATCCTCTACGGGATGCTGCTCCCCGACGAGGGCGAGATCCGCATCCGCGGCCGCCAAGAGGTGATGTCGTCGGCCCGAGACGCCATAGAGGCGGGGATAGGGATGGTCCACCAACACTTCATGCTCGCCGAGCAGATGACCGTTCTGGAGAACGTCATCCTGGGGGCTGAACCCCGGGCCGGCTTGAGAGTCGACTTCGGGGAGGCCAAGCGGAGAATCGCCGAGATCGCCCGGGAAGGGTCCCTTGACCCGGATCGTCTGGTTGAGGAACTGTCGGTGGGAGAGAAACAACGGGTGGAGATCACCAAGGTGCTCTTCCGGGGCGCTCAGATCCTGATCCTCGACGAACCCACCGCGGTCCTGGTGCCCCAGGAGGTGGAGGAACTATTCCGGTCCCTTCGGGAGTTGCGGGCTCGGGGGGTGACGATCATTTTCATCTCCCACAAACTCGACGAGGTCCTGGAGATCGCCGACCGGATCACCGTCATCAGGGCCGGACGGACGGTGGCCACCGTGAAACCTGAACATACCTCAACCCGGATGCTGGCGGAACTGATGGTGGGCTCGGAGTTGCCCACCCCCGATGTCAGGGAGTCAACGGTGATGCCCGAAGTCCTGCTCGAGACCGAGGGATTGGGCTCTTTGTCCGAGGAGGGGGATCGATGGGTGATCGAGAACGTGAGTTTTCGGATCCGCCGCGGCGAGGTGCTGGGGATCGCCGGCGTGGAGGGCAACGGCCAGATGGAACTGGTCGAGGCCCTGATCGGGACCCGTTCGGCCGATGCGGGGCGGGTGTCCCTCCAGGGCGAGGACATCGCCTCCTACTCCACGCTGCGAAGGAGAGAGGCGGGGATCGGATTGATCCCGGCCGACCGGCACGGTCATGGCCTGCTGCTGGAGTCACCCTTGTGGGAGAACACCATGTTGGGACACCAGGGGCGGCCTCCCTTCTCGCGGGGTCTCCTGGTGGACCGGAACGGAGCGCGGGGCAGGACCGGGGAGGTGGTGGATGCCTTCGACGTCCGCACGCCGGGAGTGGATGTCAAGATGCACGCTCTCTCGGGCGGCAACCAGCAGAAGTTGCTGGTTGGAAAGGAGATGCTGGCCACCCCCCTGGTGCTGCTGGCGTCCCATCCCACCCGGGGCATCGACGTAGGGGCCCAGGCCGCGGTCTGGGAGAGCATCCGCACGGCTCGGTCCGAGGGACTGGGAGTGCTGCTGATCTCGGCCGACCTGGATGAACTGATCGGCCTTTCCGACACCCTGGTTGTGATATTGCGGGGGAAACTGGTGGCCACGCTCGATCCGGGCTCGATCACCCCGGCGCAACTGGGCTCGTACATGACCGGAGCGGTTCAATGAGAGCCAACCGGAGGCTCGTCTACGCCGCGATCTCATCGGCCCTGGCGATCCTCTTCGCCTTGGCGGTCTCCGCCGTGATCCTGGCAGTCTCCGGCAACAACCCCTTCGAAGCCTACGGCCAGATGTTCGAGTACGGGGTCCGGGTCGACTCTCTTGCATCGGCGGTAAACCGGGCGGTGCCCCTCTATTTCGCGGCCATGGCCGTGGCCCTCGGATTCAAGATGGGGCTGTTCAACATCGGGGTGGAGGGCCAGTACCGAATAGCGGTGCTGATAGCCGCGGCCGTCGGGGGAGCGATCGTCCTCCCGGCCCCGCTCCATGTGCTGGTGATCATGGCCACCGCCATGGTGGTCGGGGCTGTTTGGTCAGGTTTTGCAGGGTATCTGAAGGTGAAGCGGGGGGTTCACGAGGTGATCTCGACCATCATGCTCAACTACTTCGCCACCGGGCTGGGGGCCTTCCTGCTGGCCAATTGGCTCCGCCAGGAAAACCCTCCCGGAGACTTGGTGATAAAGACCCCTGAAATACCGCTTTCGGGTCGCCTTCCCTCTCTCAATCCTCTCTTGGAGTTGGTGGGACTGGACCCCGGACGGGTGGATCTGTACGGGATGGTCGTGCTGGCGGCGGTGGCAGGGGTCGGCTTCCACGTGCTGGTGAACCACACCCGCTTCGGATTCGAATTGCGGGCTTCGGGTTCGAGCCCCGGGGCGGCGCGGATGGCCGGAATCGATCCGGGGAGGATGGTGGTGCTCACCATGATGATCAGCGGCGGCATCGCCGGGCTGGTGGGAATGGCGCAGCTACTTGGCTTCTTTCATCGTTACACCATCGATTTCCCCACCATGCTGGGATTCACCGGGATCGCAGTGGCTCTCCTGGGCCGCAACCACCCGGTGGGAATGGCGGCGGGCGCGCTGCTGTTCGGTTGGTTCGACCGTGCAACCCAGATCCTCGATTTGCGGGGAATCCCCAAGGAGATCGTGTTCATCCTCCAGGGCGTGATCCTGCTCTCGGTTGTAGTGGCCTACGCGGTGGTGGAAATCAGGATCCGCGCAGCTGAGAGCCGGGCCGTGACCGGAGCCCTGCAGGGAGAAGAGCCTTGACCTCTCTCCTCTCTCCCCGGGAACGGATCATGAGAACCAATCGGTGGTTGTGGATGGCCTTGGCGGTGGTGGTCGCCCTGTCGGTGACCCGGGTCCTGGCCGACACTCCCGATCTCACCTCCAGCGGCACGTTCGGCGCGGCGCTCCGGCTCGGCACTCCGATCTTTCTGGCCGGGCTGGGCGGGGTGTACGCAGAGAGGGTGGGGATAGTCAACATCGGACTGGAGGGAATGCTGATCCTGGGCACGTGGTTCGGCGCCTGGGCCGGATGGCAGTGGGGGCCTTGGACCGGCCTGGTGGTCGGAGTTCTGGCCGGGATGCTCGGCGGGTTGCTCCATGCACTCGCCACGGTCACCTTCAATGTCGATCACATAGTCTCGGGGGTGGCGATCAACATCCTGGCCTTCGGGGGGATGAGATTCCTGTCGGTGGTTACCTACGGCGCGGAGACCGGGGGAGGCGCCACCCAATCTCCCCCTATCTCCGATGTGATCGGAAAGGCCTCGGTTCCGATTCTCTCGGGCGGACAGATCATGGGTTGGGAGAGTCCCGACGTGCTGGGGTCCCTGGAGTCCCAACGCTGGTTCTTCCTCTCGGACATGGCGGGGCTGCTGAGAGGGCTGACAGTGGATGTGTCCTGGGCGGTGATCCTCTCGGTGGCTTTGGTCCCCGCCACCTGGTGGTTCCTGTGGAGAACCCCGATCGGCCTGCGGATGCGGTCGGTGGGCGAGCACCCGCTGGCTGCCGAGTCGCTGGGAGTGAACGTCTACCGGATGAAGTATCTGGGCGTGATGCTGTCCGGCGGCATGGCCGGGCTGGGCGGCGCCATCCTGGTCACCGAGTTCGCCCGCATCTACCGGGAGGGCCAGACCGGCGGGAGGGGGTTCATCGGCCTGGCTTCGATGATCATGGGGAACTGGCGTCCCGGAGGGGCAGCAGCGGCAGGCGGCCTGTTCGGGTTCACTTTCGCCTTGGAGTTGAGGGATGAACCGGCTGTCCACGCACTCCTGTTGATGATCGCCATGGCTGGCATCGCCTCGGGGATCTGGATGGGGTACAGAAAGAAGTGGACGCCCGCGGTCTGGCTGGTGGGGGCCGGCGTCGCCGCCCTTTTGGTGTTCTTCTCCACCGACTCCATCCCTCGGGAGTTCGTGTTCGTGGCTCCTTACGTGACCACCCTGGTAGTGATGTCACTGGCTTCCCAGCACCTGCGAATGCCGGCCGCCGATGGACGTCCCTACCGGCGGGGCCAGCAACTGTGACCACCGGGTTCGATCCCTACCATCCCGATTTCATCTCCAATCCCTATCCCGTTTATGCCCGGCTGAGGCAACAAAATCCGGTCTTCTACGACGACCACTGGAACCTCACCTTCTTCAGCCGACACGCCGACGTCTACCAGATTCTCCGGGATCGCCGCTTCGGACGGGACATCCGCCACGCGCCGGCAGCCGCCGCCCGGGTCGATCCCCAGGTTTACCAGCGGATCTATCCACCCCGATACCCGGTGTGGACCCGGATGATCAGGGACTCCTTTATCGATCTCGAGCCGCCAAAACACACCCGTATCCGCCGGCTTGTCCAGTGGGCCTTCAGTCGTCGGGCCTCACAGAGTTATCGCAAGAGGATGGAAGTCGAGGCGCACCGGCGGCTGGACGCGGTAGCCGGGGAGGGACGGATGGAAGCCATCTCGGAGTATGCCACCCCCATACCGCTGGTGATGATCGGAGAACTGATGGGAGTGCCTCCGGTTGATCAACCCCGCCTGGTGGAGTGGTCGCATTTGATCGTGAGACTCTTCGACCAGGGCTGCACGCCTGCCGAGGGAGAGGAGGCCGAGCAGGCCGTCATCAGCTTCTGCGCCTATATGAAGGAGTTGATCGCCGAGCACCGGGGCCGGGACGCGGACAACCTCCTATCACACCTGATCCGCTCCGAGCACGAGGGGGACGTCCTCAGTGAGGAAGAATTGATCGCCACCGCGATCCTGGTCCTGAACGCCGGACACGAGGCGACCGTTCAGGCGATAGGCAACGGGCTCATGGCGCTGGCGGCCCATCCCGACCAGTGGCGGCGATGGCGATCCGATCCCGGGATGAGCGGGACCGCCGTGGAGGAGTTGCTCCGGTACGACACGCCGCTGCAGATGTTCGAGCGGTGGGTGACCGAGGACCTCGAATGGGCCGGGATGCCGTTGGAGGGCGGATCGAAGGTGGGACTGCTGCTCGGCTCGGCCAATCACGACGAGGATGTGTTCTCCCATCCCGACCGCCTCGACTTGGGGCGGACCCCCAACCCCCATGTCTCGTTCGGCGGCGGCGTGCACTACTGCGTGGGGGTGGCCCTCGCCCGGGAAGAGTTGAGAGTCGCCTTCGACGTCCTGCTGGAGCGGGTGCGCTCGTTCGAGGTGGAGGATGGCGCCGGACAGCGCGTCCCCAGCCTGGTGTTCAGGGGGGTGCCGACGCTGCCTCTCGGCCTGGAGTTCGTCTAGGAGACGGCCGTGGTGGTCGTTTCCGAACTGAGGGGCGCCGCCGGATAGCCGATCACGTTGATGCCTTCCACCGCCAACTCCTTGTAGACCGTGCCGTTGCGGACTTCCGCGTCATACACCGTGGTTATGGTCAGGGTGAGTTGGTTGGTCCGCATGACCGCCAAGTCGATGATCTGGGATCCGAGGCGGTCCACCAGGTTCAGGGGAATGGCCACGCCGCTGTCGCTTCCCGCCTCCATGGTCCTCACCCTGAAGTTCTGGTAGAAGCGGTCCTCGTCACTGACGTTGACCCACTCCAGGCGGCGGATGGTGATGGGCTGCTCGAAGACCAGGCTGATGGTGACCTGCGTGCCCGGGGTGATGTCCGTCCACCTTATCTGCCACTCGCCGGTCTTGCCGTTTATCAGGTTGTCACAGGAGTAGATGGCTCCCAGTCCCTCCGGGGAGCACTCCACGCTCAACACCCCCTGGGTGGTGGGGATCGGTGGAGGAGCAGTGGTGGTGGTGGTCTCCTGAACCGCCACGGTATCTTCGGGAGCCTCTCCGTCCTCTTCGGAACCGCCGGTGAACAGGTTGAAGAGCAGGGCGAACACCGCCACCGCGAAGATCGTCGTCCCCGTGGCGATAACCGCTCTCACCCGGGCATTCGTCCCGATGGTGGGACGGGGAGCAAGGGGCATGT
>JAPPKR010000266.1 GCA_028819835.1 bacterium
CCGACCAGTTGAAATACATGTGCATCTGGTAGATGTCCTCGGGTTCCTCGAAGTCATCTTCCATCTCGTCGAGGCGGTCGATCAGGGCCAGGAGCGCCCGGGGTTCCACATCCAATGACAGGTGGAGATCGATGGGCTGGCTGCAGGACTCGGCGGGGTGGAGATCCACCTCCCAAGACTGGCGGAGGGAGTAGGTCTCCACGAAGTGGCGCTCGTCATGGATGTGAAAGCCGTGCTTGATTGCGTGTTCTTTGACGTTGTGGATGAACCCGGCGATGTCGATCGGCATACCGGCAAGAGACTACCGGTTTCGGGACATGCAAGCACCGCCGGCCCCTCGGGATATTTCGCGGAGCCCCAGGAGGGGGAAACGGCGAACACCGGCCGGTTGCGAAGCCGTAACATCTATACGGTCGACCCCTGAGGACCTCGATGATCATCGTTATGAGAAAAGACGCCACCCAGAACCAGATAGAGACGGTGGTGAACCGCCTCGAGTCGATAGATTGTGAGGCTCATGTCTCGGTGGGCCGCTTCCGTACCGTCATCGGAGCGGTGGGCGACCGTAACCAGATCCTGCAGTTGCCCCTGGAGGCGCTGGCCGGAGTGGAGCGGGCGGTGCCGGTGATGAGGTCCTACAAGCTGGTCAGCCGCGAGTTCCAGGACGCCGACACGGTGATCGACGTGCGAGGGGTGCACATCGGGGACGGATCGTTCACGCCGGTTGCCGGACCGTGCGCGGTGGAGTCCCGAGACGTCCTGTTCGAGACCGCCGAGGCGGTCAGGGCGGCGGGAGCCACGGTGCTGCGGGGAGACGCCTTCAAGCCCCGCACCTCGCCGTTCTCCTTCCAGGGTCTCAAGGAGAAGGGTTTGATCCTCCTGGCGGAGGCTCGGGAGGAGTTCGACATGCCCTTCGTGGCCGAGGTGCTGGACCCCCGGGACGTGGAGTTGGTCGCCAGCTACGCCGACATCCTTCGCATCGGCACGCGCAACATGTCCAATTTCGCCCTGCTGACCGAGGTGGGACGGACCGAGACCCCGGTGATGCTCAAGCGAGGATTCACCGCCACCCTGGAAGAGTGGTTGAACGCCGCCGAGTACATCTACAAGGAGGGCAACCAGGAGATCATCCTGGTGGAGCGGGGCATCCGCACCTTCGAGACCGCTTCCCGCAACACCCTGGACATCACCGCCATTCCCCTGCTCAAGGAACTGTCTCACCTCCCGGTGCTGGTCGACCCCTCTCACGCCTCCGGGAAGAGGCATCTGGTGCCGCCGCTGGCGAGGGCGGGGCTGGCAGTGGGAGCTGACGGGCTGATGGTCGACGTCCATCCCGCCCCCGACACCGCCCTGGTCGACGGCGCCCAGGCGATACTGCCCGAGGAGTTCGCCGAGTTGATGAAGAGCATCGAGGTGATGGCCCGAGCGCTGGGCATCCCCCTCTAGATGCCTTCGGCCTCGGTTGTCGGCACCGGGCTGATCGGTGCTTCGATCGGGATCGGGCTTTCCGTGGCCGGATGGGAGGTGTGCGGATGGGACACCAACCCCGAGCACCTGGCTCAAGCGGCTTCCGTGGGAGCGGTCTCCAAGCAGGCCGGGAGCCTGGAGGAAGCCGTCGAGGGCGCCGAACTGGTGATCCTGGCATCGCCTCCCAGGGCGACGATCTCAATGCTCACCGAGCTCCGGACCGATGCGCTGGTCACCGACGTGGCAGGCATCAAACAGCCGGTGGTGGCGGCGGCCAGGCATCTCCCCCGGTTCGTTGGAGGCCACCCAATGGCCGGCCGGGAGGTCTCCGGTCCGCTGGGAGCTAGCGGAGGGCTGTTCCGCGGCGCCACCTGGGTGATCACCACCGATCATGCGGATTCCCGGGACATCCTCGCCGTCTCCGAACTCGCCCGGACATTGGAGGCGGTGCCGGTGAAGATGACCGCCGACCGCCACGATCGCATAGTGGCCCTGGTCAGCCACCTTCCCATGGTGCTGGCCGCCTCCCTGGTCGACCGGCTGTCCCGGGAAGGCGCCGCCGCCGACGCGCTGGTGGCCGGAGGGTTCCGTGACCTCACCAGGATCGCCCTGTCGGATTCGGACTGGTGGGCGGACCTGCTGGTCTCCAACCGGGTCTCCCTCTCCTCGGTGCTGCGGGAGATGTCGGCCGGATTGGAGGACTGGGCGAGGCATCTGGAGGGTCTCGAAGACCAGTGGGTAGGCGAGCTTCTGGGTTCGGCGAGGCGGGCCCGCGCCGCATTCGCCCCCCCGGGCGAAGGGCTGGGGGTGTTGCTGGAGGACCGACCGGGAGAGATCGCCCGGGTGGGCCATGCGCTTTCTGAGAGCGGCGTGGACCTGCGGGACCTCCAACTCCGCCACGCCACCCATGGCGGCGGAGGAGTGCTCACCCTCTCGGTCCGGCCGGAGGAGTCCGACAGCCTGCGCAGGGCCCTGAGAGCGGAGGGTTTCCGGCTCCTGGGAGACTGACCCCTAGACGCCGCCCCCGGCCGCCATCCCGCTCCACGCCAGGGCGATTCCTGCCAGGGTGAGGGGCAGGACCCTCAACCAGACGCTCCCCGCGCGTTGGCGGGATTCTTCGAGGGTCTCGATCATCCACGTCGAAAAGGTGGTGAGAGCCCCCAGGAAACCGGTCCCCAGGACAGTTCCCCACAACGGGTCGATCCGTCCGGCGTCGGTGAGGGCCACCAGCAAACCGAGGGCGAAGGCGCCGGCCAGATTGACCACGCCGGTGCCGGTGCCCCGCCTGCTCCGGTCATCCAGCCAGGCTGTGAGGAGCCACCGAAGGCAGGCTCCGATGCCGCCGGCCAGGGCCACACCCAGGATCACCATGCCAGGCTCCTCCTCCGGGCTGCCGACGCCACCCACAGGCCGGCGAGGACGCTGCCGCCCACGTAGACCGCCGCGGCGGTCGGGCCTCCTTGGTCGAAGATGGTTATGGCTTCCACGGCGAAGGTGGAGAAGGTGGTCAGGGCGCCGGAGAAGCCGACGCCCATGAGCGACCAGGCCAAACCTCGTTCTCCCCGCCGCGCCGCCATGCCGGCCAGGACCCCGAGAATCGCCGACCCCAGGAGGTTGGCGACCACCGTGGCACCGACGACCTGCCCCACCGGCGCCAGCCACTCGCCGAGTCCGTAGCGGGCCAACGCTCCCAACGACCCTCCGCAGAAGACCGCGATCGCCGTCATGGGGCTGCCGGGCATCGGCGTCATCGAAGATCAGCGTATCACGGGGTTAACCGGCATGGCGGTCACACCTGGTTACGTATCCTTGTGGGCATGCGAATCGCCGGCGCCCAATGCAACTTCGACGTGGGAGACCTGGAGGGCAATTGTCGAAGGATCCTCGACGCCATGGACTGGGCCGAGCGGGAAAAAGCCGATCTCCTGGTCCTTCCCGAGTTGGCCGTCAGCGGGTATCCGCCCGAGGACCTGGCGCTGCGGGGTGACTTCCTGGCGGCCAACCGGGCCGTGCTGGACCGGCTTGCGGAGCGGTCGGACCGGACCGTAACCGTGGTCGGGTTCCTGGACTCCTCCCGCCCCGGTGCCGGGGAGGACGACGCCGCACCCCGCCGGGTGGCCAACGCCGCGGCCATCCTGGGGTCGGGCCGCATCCAGGGGATCTATCACAAGGAGCACCTGCCCAACTACGGGGTCTTCGACGAGCGGCGCTGGTTCTATCCGGGCCGCAACGCGGTCCGCACCTGGCCGGCGGGGACCACGCGGGTGGGCGTCTCGGTCTGCGAGGACCTCTGGATGGAGGAGGGCCCCTGGCGGCTGCTGGCCGAGGCCGGCGCCGGGGTGATCGTCAACATCAACGCATCCCCCTACCACCTGGGAAAGGCCGCCGAGCGGGAGGCGCTGGTCTCCCGCCGCGCCCGGGCGGCCGGAACGCCGGTGGTCTATCTCAATCTGGTGGGAGGCCAGGACGAGTTGGTGTTCGACGGCGCCTCGCTGGTGGCCGGATCCGACGGGGCCATCCTCTATCGCGCCGCCCAGTTCACAGAGGAGCGTTTCCTCCTGGATGTCCCATCGGCCGGCGAGGAGGCTGCCGCGGGGCGGCCTCAGCGGGAGTGGATGGAGGCCGAGGAAGAGGTCTGGGAGGCGCTGACGCTGGCCGTTCGCGACTACGTGCGCAAGAACCGCTTCGAGGCGGCGGTGGTGGGCCTGTCGGGGGGGATCGACTCGGCGGTCACCGCCTGTCTGGCCGCCGACGCGCTGGGCCCCGACCGGGTTTGGGGGGTGTCCATGCCGAGTGTCTACAGCTCCGAGCATTCCAAGACCGACGCCAAGCGGCTCTCGTCCAACCTGGGCATCCGTTTCGACATGGTCCCCATCGAACGGGCCCACGCCGCCTTCGTGGACACCCTGGCTCCGGTGATGGGAACCGCCGAGTGGGGCGTCGCCGGGGAGAACCTGCAGGCCCGGGCGCGGGGATCGATCCTCATGGCCCTCTCCAACCGGTACGGAGGGCTGGTGCTGGCCACCGGCAACAAGTCGGAGCTGTCGGTGGGTTATGCCACCCTCTACGGCGACATGGTGGGAGCCTTCGCGCCGCTGAAGGACGTCTACAAGACCCTCGTGTACCGCCTGGCGCGGTGGAGAAACCGCCGGAAACCGGTCATCCCCACCGAGATTCTCACCAAGCCTCCCTCCGCGGAACTCCGTCCCGACCAGTTGGACACCGACTCGCTCCCACCCTATGATGTTTTGGATTCCGTCCTGGCCATGTACATCGATTTGGAACGTTCTATGGAAGAGATAACGGCTGCCGGCTTCGATCCGGCCCTGGTGCGCCAGGTGGTCGGCCTGGTGGAGCGGTCCGAGTACAAGAGACGCCAGTCGGCGCCGGGTCCCAAGATCACCACCAAGTCCCTGGGACGGGAGAGGCGCCGTCCTATCACCAGCGGTTGGAACCTCCGATGAGCGGGCATGCCATCCTGGTCGACGGCAAGCCCTCGGGGCCGCTGGTCTTCGACATGGACAGTCCCACCATCACCAGGGGCGACGGATGCTTCGAGGTGATGCGCGTGTACCGGGGCGTTGCGTTCGAGTGGGACGCCCACCACGACCGCCTCCACCGGTCCGCCGCCATGATGGATCTCAAGGTTCCCCCACGCGCCGATCTCGACTCCTGGGTGAAGCAGGTGGCGGCCTACGGCCCGGAGGGGCTGATCAGGGTGATCATTGGTCGGGGCGCCGCGCCGGGCCAGGAGAAGTGCGTGGTGACCTGGCATCCGGTTCCCTCCCGACCCGACACCATGACTCTCTTCCCGTTGACGGCTCCCTGGCACTCCGCCGGCCGACCCTGGGACCTCGCCGGGGGAAAGACCCTCTCCTACGGGCCCAACATGGCCGCCACCCGTCGCGCAGTGAAGGAGGGGTTCGACGAGGCCCTCCTGGTCTCTGACGACCAGACGGTGCTGGAGGGCCCGGTCTTCTCGGTGGCCTGGGTCTATGAGGGAGTGTGGGAGACCCCGTCGCTGGACCTGTTGATTCTCGATTCGATAACCCGGCGGGTGGTGCTGGAACTGGTGTCGGACTCGGACGTACCCATGCGGGAGGGCCGCTTCGGCCTCGACCGAGTTTTGGAAGCCGAAGAGGTTATGGTGATCGGAACCACCCGGGAAGTGACGCCCGTGGTTGCGGTCGGGGAGCAGGAGTACCAATGGGGACCGGTCACCAAGCGCCTCAGAGAGGCCTTTGTGCGACGCGTCAGGCAGTCCATCGATGAAGCCTGAGGGAGCGGTTCCTCCCGAATCCTGCGGAACCGATCGGAAGTACCGGGTTTCTTGACATGACAGGGTCGGTGAACGCTCGCCTGGTCGGCATCCTGGCGGGACTGGCAATCCTGGCGACGGCCACGGCCTGTGGCGGTGACAACGATCCGGCCCTGGTGACCACTACCTCCCGCGTGGTGACCACCGCCGCTCCCACGACCGAGCCCGATTCCACCACAACCACCCAGCCCGATCCCACCACCACCACCGCAGACGAGCCGGGGCCGGCCACGGAGTCTCCTTCGACCACGACGGACCAGGAGGGCGGCGAGATCTCCTTCCGGGTGGTCCGGCAGGAATCCACCAGGGACGGAAGCGTTCTGCACCTGGAAGTCCCTCCGGGCGACTACACCGATGTGGACCTAGAGAACCTGGTGCTGTCGATGTACGAGGAGCGAGATGACCTGTACGAACTGCACGTCCTCGACAACCCAGAGGCGCTCACGGCCCTCCTGACCCCCGAATCCGAGCGCACCCCCGAACAGAAGGCCCTGCTGGAGAGCCACTACCTGGTCAGCTTCCTCGAGGGCGCCATCCTCCGATTCCAGGGCCCCTTCGCCAACCTGGAGGGATACATCGTAGGCTCCTAACGGCCCGCCAGCGCCGCCGCCCACCCGCTGCCGTTAATTTTTTGGGATTTTCCCTCCCGACCCGCCTCCGCCGTTCCGGTCGAGATTTCCGGACAGGCGCAGGCCTGCCCGAACCCGAAGATTCTTGGTCGTCGGCTGGTGCTCGTCACCTTTGGAGTGTTGCCCGGAGGCCGCCCGCAGGTGGGTGAGACTTGGTGATGATCCACACGGTCCGGACCGCGGTGGGATGTTTGCTCCTATCAATATGCGTGGCCGGTGGGACATTTTCAACGGTCTGGCGGCTGCATTTTTCACAACCCGCGCAGGGGATGACGGCTGATCAGAGAAGGGCGGCGGCCACCATCAGGAACCCGCCGAATCCCACCACGTCGGTGATCAGGGTGAGGAAGATGCTCGACGCCAACGCCGGGTCGAAGTCCAACCGGCGAAGCGCCATGGGGATGCCGGCCCCCGCCAGGGTGGCGATGGTCAGATTGGCCAGAGCCGCCACTCCCACCACCGGCGCCACCTGCGCCGCGCCGTAGTTGGAGGAGAACACCCCGAGCGATAGGAGCGCCACGGTGAGACCCATGGCGGCCACCGCCAGGAAGGCGCCGTTCAGGAGCCCGATGCTCACCTGGCGTCTCAGCACCTCCCAGATCCGCGCCCGGGGAAGGTCGCCGGCGGCCATGGAGCGGATCACCACCGCCAGGCTCTGCACGCCCCCGTTCCCTCCCAGGAGGGCCACCACCGGCATGAGCGCGGCCAGGACCGGCTCGGCCGAGATGATCCCGGTCTGACGCTCGACGACGAACGCAACCACCATCGCCAGCAGCAGATTCAGGGTCAGCCAGGGAAGCCGCATTCTCACCGACGAGAGCACCGCGGTGTAGATGGTCTCCTCCGCACCGGCGCCCACCGAGGCCGCGAAGTCCTCGGAGGCCTCGGCCTGCACCGCGTCGATCACCTCGTCATACGTCACCATTCCCTGCAGGTGTCCCAGGTCGTCCACCACCGGCAGGCCCATCAGGCGGTAGCGCTGCATCAACTCGGAGACTTCTTCGCGGTCCGCCATCGTGTGGACCGCCACCGGGTTGGCCTCCATCGCCTCATCGAGGCCGACCGAGGGTCTGACGAACACCAGGTCCCGAAAAGAGAGCACCCCCCGCAGCACTCCGAAGTCGTCGGTTACGTACACGTAGGTGAGGTCTTCCACCGTCTCCCGGATTGTGCGGATCCGCTCGATCGCCTCCCCGGCGGTGAGGCCGATGGGAAGCACCGCCACGTCGGTGGTCATCAGCCCTCCGGCCGTGTCCGACGGGTAGTGGAACAGCCGGCTGACCTCGCTGCCGGCGGGCTCGGCCATCAGGTCGATCACCGCCTCGACCGTCTCGGTCTCCATGTTCTCCAGGATGTCCACGGCTTCGGTGGCCGCCATCTCCTCCAGCACCTCGGCCGCTTCGTCCAAGGGCAGTTCCTCCAGGAACGCGGCGGCCAGTTCGTCGCGCAACTCCTCCAGGATGGGTGCGCTCTGGCCGCGGTCGAGAGGGCTCAGCAGTTCCCCTGCGGTGTCGGGCGAGACCGACTCCAAGATGTCCGCCGCATCGTGAGGGGAGGCCTCGGCCAGGGCCGTCCACACCTCCGGGTTGGCCTCCAGGTACTCCTCGACCTCGCTTGGCCGCAGTCGGGCCACCCGGCGAAGACGCTGGGCCAGTTCCCGGGGACGATGCAGTCGAGGCTTCATGTGCCTCACAGATTACGGCTGTCTTCGCCGACAAGGACGGCGGTTAGGAGTCCGCGCTCCCTACCCGCGGCAGGGGAACGGCAGGGCCCGGGGGAAGGGAGAAGGGTCGCTCAGGGTGCGAAGGGACGGACGGCGGTGACCTTGACCTCGAACGTCCCGCCCGGCGCGTCATAGGAGACCAGGTCGCCGGGGGACTTGGCCAGCACCGCCTGCCCCAGCGGGCTGGTGGGGGAGACCACCAGGGCGGCCGATCCCCGGTTTTCGGCGGGCGCCAGCAGGAACTCCATCAGGCCGCCGTCTTCATCCTCGACGGTCACCATCGATCCGATCTCCACCTGGCCGGTGTCGTCGACCTCCCTCACCTGCGCGTCCCGCAACACCGCCTCGAGGTGGGCGATCCGGGCCTCCATCAGACCCTGGTGGTCCTTGGCGGCTTGATAGTCGGCGTTCTCCCGGATGTCGCCATGCGAGCGAGCCTCGGCTATCCGCTCTGAGATCTCGATTCGCTTGGGGCCCTTCAAGTCCTCCAGCTCGGCAACGAGCCGGCGGTGCGCATCGGGGGTGAGGAATGTGGCGGGGTTTTCCATCGCAACAAACAGAGCATATCAAGTTGGTAGCTTTGTGCCGATGGACACCAAGCTGACCCGCTTCAGTCACGGCGCCGGCTGAGGGTGCAAGCTCGGCTCGGCCGAGTTGGCGCAGGTCCTGCGCCCCCTCAGGGACCATCCCGCCTTTTCCTCACCCCACCTCCTGGTGGGAGTGGAGACCCGTGACGACGCAGGCGCATACCGCCTGCCGGACGGGCGCGTCCTCATCCAGACGGTCGACTTCTTCACGCCGGTGGTGGACGACCCGGCGGACTGGGGGAGGATCGCCGCCGCCAACGCGCTGTCGGATGTCTACGCCATGGGCGGGGAGCCGCTCACCGCTCTCCAGTTGGTGTGCTGGCCGTCGGAAGCCCTCCC
>JAPPKR010000160.1 GCA_028819835.1 bacterium
ATACCTCGGGATCCCACATCACGATCTGGGGGTTCTTGTCCCTGGGGGCCACAATGCCCAGAGTGGGCTGGGACCCATAGAGTCTCACCTGTTCATCGGTGTTGGTGTACGCCAGGTGGATCGACGGGTCCTGATAGAGGAGCGAGATGTCGTTCTGGAAGCCGATGTAGGGGCCTCCGGCCCGGACTTCCAGCATCACGCCGGTGTCGCCGATCTCGTTGGTGTAGGTCCCGTTGGTGGAGTCGATCACGCCTCCAGGACCGGCCAGATGGTACAACTCGGAGTGCTCGGCCTCGGGGAACCAGTCGGTCTGGACCACGATGGTGGCAGGGCACACGTCTGCCAGGGAAGCCATGGCCATGTCGTCGGTGTCCATCGAGGGCAGTCCGATGCTGGGATCGATGAACTCGTTGGTGACGATGTCGGTGGCCGTCACGTTCGGGTCCCAGGTCTCCAGTCCCTGCGGGCCGTAGATGTCGGCCAGAAGGGCGATCACCTCGTTGACCCGATCCAGGTCGAAGTCGCCGAGGGTGTCGTTGGGACCGTTCCCGATCAGGCCCAACTCGAGCTGGGCGTCGTGGGAGAACTGGGCCACTCCGGGACTGTATGTCCAGAAGCTCTCCAGCGCGGCCACGATCTCGACGATCTGGGCGTTGGTGGCGGCCGGGTCGGCGGCGTAGTCCACCTGGGCCTGCTGCACCAGGGGCACGAACAACTCCCAACAGTCGCGGAGTTCCTCGACGATGTCGGGCTTGGTGGCCAACAACTGCGCGTACATCTCCAAGCCGGAGTCGTGGATCAGCATGATCTCGACCGGCTTGCCCCAGTCTTCGAACTCGTTCTGGTACATGTACGGCTCGGCGGAGGCGAATCCCTGCTGGACCAGGTTCCCCTCGGCGATGAACCGGGCGGGAGACCCGTCATACGACGCGTCGACCTGGTCTTCAGAGACCCAACCCCTACCCAACAGGAAGTCGATGTAGGTAGCGCCCTCGAAGTAGAGGAGCGTCGCCCCCGATGCGCCGATGTCGGCGAAGCTGTCGAAGGAATACACCGCCGGATCCCACATCACCATCTGTGGGTTCTTGTCGCGGGGAGCGACGATTCCCAGGGTGGGTTGGGAAGCGGAGAGTCTCACCTGTTCATCGGTGTTGGTGTACGCCAGGTGGATCGTCGAGTCCTGGTAGAGGAGCGAGATGTCGTTTTGGAAGCCGATGTAGGGGCCTCCGGCCCGGACTTCCAGCATCACGCCGGTGTCGCCGATCTCGTTGGTGTAGGTCCCGTTGGTGGAGTCGATCACACCGCCCGGACCGGCCAACTGGTAGAGCTCCGAATGCTCGGCCTCGGGGAACCAGTCGGTCTGGACCACGATCGTGGCAGGGCACACATCGGCCAGGGCAACGTCCGGCATGGCTGCTGCGGTGGTCTCGGTGGGTGCTGCCGTGGTGGCCGGCGCGGCGGTGGTGGCCGGCGCGGCGGTGGTCTCGGCGACTTCCTCGTCACCGTCTCCGCAGGCCGCTACGACCAGGGCCAGCACAGCCAAGGCGGCCAGCCACCTCGGCACCTTGCGATGGTTCTTCATGTTGAATCTCCTTTCGTTCGAACCCTTGAGGTCTTGTCGTCTGAATGCGTCATTTAAGATTGGTCGACAGTGGCTTTCAGGTGGTTTCGTGCCATTTTCCAACTACCAGCCTACCCAGGAAACCGAATCCCCAGAAAACCAGAATGCCCAGCAGAGAGGAGAAGACCAGAGCGGTGAAAAGCTGTTCGGTGAGCAGCCGGGCCCGGTAGAGGTCGAGCAATCTTCCCAAACCGGGGATCCCCTTGCGGAAGAAGAACTCGCCGACGATGGCGCCGATTACCGAGAGACCTGCTGAAATACGGAACCCGGCGAAAATGGCGGGGAGGGCATTGGGAAACTGGAGCTTCACCAGGCGGGTCAGCCGGCTTGACCGGTGCAAAGTGAAGAGGTCATGGAAGGAGGCGGGCACCGACTGGAGACCGAAGAGGGTGTTGGTGATGATCGGGAAAATGGAGATGATCACGCACACCACCACCCGGCTGGTGAACCCGAATCCCAGCCATAGGCCCACCAGGGGAACGATGGCCAGGATGGGCACGGTCTGGATGATCACCGCGTAGGGGTAGAAGGAGGTCTCCACCCACTTGGCCTGGCTCATCATGATGGCCGAAGTCATTCCCAGCACTATGGCGATCACCAGGCCGGTCATGGAGACCGCCACCGTCCAGAGCAGTCCCTCCAGCACTTGGAACAGGTTGTCCTGGTTGACGAAACCGACGTCTATCACCTCGTTCGGGGTGGGCAGCAGGAACTGCCGGTCGGGATCGAGGCTCAGGCTGATGGCGTACCAGATGCCCAACACCACGAGGAACACCACGATCGGGGGTCCCAGCCGGTAAGTGGAGGAGCGGAGCCGGGAGGAGGTGTGTCGGGCGGTGCTCATCTATTCATCTCTCAGGACTTCGGAGACTTCTCCGGTCAACTCGGCGAACGCCGGGTCGAATCGAAGGTCCAGATCGCGGGGGTAGGGAAACGGGATACTGAAAGACTTGAGTATGCGCCCGGGCCGGGAGGACATCACCAGGACGTCGGTTGACAGGAACACCGCCTCGTACAGGTTGTGGGTGATGAACACCGCCCCGAAACCGGCGTGGGCGAAAATCCGCAGCAACTCCAGGTTGAGGTATTCCCGGGTGATCTCATCCAGGGCCCCGAACGGCTCGTCGAAGAAGAAGAGAGGAGGATCCAGGGTGAGGGACCTCGCCAGAGAAACCCTCATCTTCATCCCGCCCGACAATGCGGCGGGGTAATGCCGGTTGAACCCGCTCAGGCCCACCAGTTCGATGGCGTCCTTGGCTCTCTTACGCCTCTCGCTCCGATCGAAACCGCGCAGTTCGCAGAAGAGTTCCACGTTCTTCTGAACGGTCCGCCAGGGCAGGAGAGTGGCGTCCTGGAAGACGTAACCCAGGTTCCCCTCGGACCGGCGGACTTCACCGGAGCTGGCTGAGAGGAGGCCCGATCCCATTCTGAGCAATGTGGACTTACCGCAGCCGGAGGGGCCGACGACCGTCACGAACTGGCCCGGTTCCACCTTGAATGAGACACTGTCCACCGCATGGGTCCCGTCGGGGAAGGTCTTGCTGACGTTCTCGAAGGAGATCAGGGTGGAGGAAGAACCGCCGCCCCGCGTGTCTCCATGGTTCGAGGGCTGGATGTTTGAGATTTGTCGGTCCCCCATCCGTGTCTTGGATTAGTTGCTTCCAGAGGCGACCACTACGCCCTCTCTCATGGTAATCCGCGCGGGGCGGATAGAAAGCGCTTCGTTGAGAGTTTTCGCTTCCACGAAGGCCAGATCGGCCCTCTCTCCCGACCTGGGAGCGGACCGGCCGTCACTGAGAGCGGAGAGGAGGAAGGCGTCGTCGTACAGGTGCCCGGCCAGCCTCGCCAGGTAGCCCACTTCGAGAGGGTCAGCAGTGGGGAAGGGACAGAAGGTGTCGTCCACGTTGTCGACGCCCAGCCTTACATGCACTCCTTCATCGATCAGCAGGTTTATAGGCGCCAGGGCCCTGCGGGGTGAGTGAGCCCGGTATTCGTGCAGGATCAGGTTGGTGCGCGGCTGGCAGTTGACGGTTATCCCCAGCCCGGCCATGCGTCGAGCGAGGGAGCGGGTCTGCTGTTCTCCCAGTGCGCTCAGGAGGCAGCAGTGGCTGAACGAGACCCGTCCCTCCAAACGTCGGCGCTCCACCTCGTCGAGGGCGAAGTCCATCAGGAGCCGGCTGGGATCCAGCGTCTCGTCTATGTGCACATCTACCTCCACGCCGGTTCTCACCGCCAGTTCCATCATCGAACTGATCGACTCGGACGGCCGGGAGTCATGATTGGGTGAGCCCCCGATCAGCTGGTACCTGCCCATGCTCAGGTCCCTGTGCAGCCTCGATGTCTCCTCCCGGTCTGTAAGGGTGTCCGCTACTGCGAAGGCAACCAATTCGATCTCCATGACCTTCTTCATCTGCTCCCGCACTTCCCCCATCACCTCCCACCGGGGGGCGGCGATGTGTTCGGGGTGGCACCCGACATGGCCCCTGGCCCGGGTGGCGCCGTTGGCCGACAGGGTGGAGAAGAGTTTTCTGGCCCGTTCGGCGGCGGTCTCCGGTATGTAGCCCTCCGGCCTAGCCCCCGTCTCGATGGCGTCCTCCAGGGAACGGGGTGGGCGGGGAGAGCCGACGTATGCGCGGTCGGGATGCAGGTGCGGCTCGGCGAAGGACGGCATGGCCAGGTGCGAAGGCTCCGAGACCGGCCTTCCCGACCGGGCGGGAGCAGGTTTGATATCGGTGATGAGGCCGCGGCGCATCAAGATCACCTGAGGCCCCGAACACTCGGGCACTGTGACCGGCCCGACAGCCGCCGGCCGGTCTCCTTCGGCCAACCGCCGGGGATGAGTGGGATGTTCCACTATTGGTAGAGAAGGGTCGTCAGGGGGATGTCTTCTCGGCCCAGCCCGGCCCGGGCGCGGATGTCTGCGGCCCTGCTCCGGGCTTCCATGTGGAGCGCAGCCTCGTCTATGCCAATCACCCGGCCATCACGGAAGCAGGGCCGCCCGTCCACCCATGTCTCATGCACCGATGCGGTGGAAACCGACCAGACCAGGGCTGAGAGCGGGTCGCCGTAGGGTATCCACTCGGGGTGGTCGAGGTCCCACAACACGAAATCGGCCTTCTTTCCCACCTCGAGCGAACCGATCTGGTCATCCATACCCAGGGCCTTCGCCCCATCGATGGTGGCCATGCGCAGCGCCTGCCGCGCCCCTACCAGCGAAGCATCCATCCGGGCGTCCTTGAACAGGCCGGCGGCAAGGTGCACTTGGCGGTGCAGGTTGAGATTGCCCGCCGCGGAGACGCCGTCGGTCCCCAGTCCCACGGTCACTTCCGCCTCCATCATCTCGGGGTACTTTCCGATCGAGGTGGCGCCTTTGGCGAGTTTCAGGGAAGTGGACGGACAGAAGGCCACCTTGGTCCGATGAGAAGAGAGAAGATCCACCTCCTCGGGCGTCACCGCCACCGCATGAGCGATCACCAGATTGTCGCCCAGACCGCCTGCGCGAGCGATCCTGGTGATGGGCCAGTTTCCATGACGGCGTTGGGAGATCTCAGCCTCTGCCAGGGATGTGGCGAGGTGGTAGGTCGTGCCCACCCCCAGTCTCGCAGCCAGTTCTCGCGCGCCGACATGAAGGTCCAGACTGCAGGGTTCCTTCCCCTCGATGTTCACCCACACCCCGAGCCGCCCCCCGGCCGACCCGTTCCAGGCGGCGACCGTCTCGGCCAGGGCTTCAAGCGCGGTTTCGGGGTCGGGAAAGAAGTGATGATCGACCATCTCCGCCGACCAACCTCGTGGGATCTCGGCGGGCTTGACGTCGGCGGCGTGACGGCCGGTGATGCCCCGGATCCCGGTCTGTTCCACGGCGGAGGCCACCGGCGCGGGGTCGTTCTGGGCGCCCATGTCCAAAAAGCAGGTGGTCCCTCCCCGGAGCATCTCCGCGGTTCCCAAGAGCGACCCCACTTCTTCGTCTGCGGGGCTGACATGGGCATAGAAGGGCTTCGCCCAGTGGAACACCCAGGTCCGGGTGTCGATCACATCGGGGAACACCGCCCTCGACAGCGTTTCGGAGAGATGGACGTGGGAATCGACAAATCCCGGCGCCAGTCCCAGGCGCCGACCATCCAGCCGCTCCACGGGTTGGCTGCTGGGGCTTGAGCGCATCCGTTCGGTCACCTCGGCCGTGGCGCCCAGGTCCTTTATCCGATCGCCTTCTATCAGGATCGCTCCGTCATGAATCACCCGGTCAGCCCCGTCACAGGTGATGACGAACTCCAAGTGTTCGATGAGCGTTGAAGAGGCGGGAGGGGTCACAGCCTTCTGTGCGTTGTGTGCGCCGCGTGGCGTTGCATAGGATACCCCCTCCAGTAACAGGCCGACGTTCTCCCGATGAGTGGACGATGACCGAGTGGCCTATCCAAGGGGATAAACAGAGTGCCTGAGTCACGCTTGGATGTCCTTTGTCAAAGACTCAGAGCCACGGTTCACATCCGCTGGGATGTCAAGGAGCCTGTCTGCTTCGACTCACTCACCCATCAGTTGTGATGTTCACGACCTGTCCTGTGTGTCTGTCTACAACGGCCCTGTCGCCCAGCGGCAGTAGAAGGCGTACTACAACGTGATCCTGGCAATCATCACCACCTCGGGACGGTGTCCAATAGGCGACTACCTTGACTCGTATCTCGTCCATTGTCTCCCGCACCGTAGCTCGCGGTGCCCCGTTGCATGACGAAACGCCAAGGGAGAGCCTCTGCGGGGTAACCAAGGACCCTCCATTGATCTCTACCTCGCTCCTCCAGGCACCCCCACCAAGGTGATGCCAAACCATGAAACACGCTACAAAGACCAACAGCGCCGTAATCACAACCGCGTGCACAATGGGCCACCAACGACGGGTCACGAATCCCTCCGGTCCGGAACCATCCGTTTTAGACATTGAAGAGCCGGATGCAGTGAAAGTCGTATCGCCGCTGTGCTAATCGGGGTATGTGGCCCGATAGCGCATGTACAAGTAGTCCCCGGCTTTGCGAACCGAGGCGATCTTCATTCTCGGTATGTCGTCGGGGAGCCAACCGGTTCCCTCCACCAGGCTGGGCCGTGGATTGCCGGGATTCTCTCCCACCACCAGCGGGGACCGGGTGATGAAAGGCTCATGCATGATGCCGGCTTTGAGGAATGCCCCGTACAGGGTGGCGCCTCCCTCGCACAGCAGGAACTCGACACCGTAATCCCCGGCCATGATGCGGGCGTAGCGCTCCAGGTTTACCCCGCTGCTTCCAAACTCAAGGATGTCAACCTTGCCGGCCGGCCGGACCGTGGCGCGGATCTTCCGGGCGCCGGCCCGGGTGGTGGCGACCACCACGTGGGCGTCTTCCATCGAGAAGACTCTGGCCTCAGGTGGAAGGTTGCCCTCGAGGGTCATATAGGAAATGATGGGTAGTTCCGAGCGGTTCTCGTGTCGGCGGAGGGCGGCGAAGGCGTCCTTGTCTCCGGGATAGATGTCTTCGGATGTGTTGACGTGGCTGGGTTCGGCTCGGAGGGTTCCCTCGCCTATGACCACGGCGTCGGCCCGGGCCCGGAGAAGACCCATCAGCCAGACATCGTTGTCATTGAACCCCGAGATCGGGCCTCCCCCCCGGTGGTCGGGATGGTTGAAGGCCACGCGGCCGTCGTGAGAGGTCACGAAGTTGGCGGCCAGCAAGGGCAAGCCCCTGACGGGAGGGCTCAGTCGAAGGGGACCCCCGTACACCGCCGCGAAGTCGGGATGCAGTTCCAGTCCTTCGCCGTCGGAGGTGGTTTCCTCATCGAACAGCGTCTCGAACCGAAGAGCCGGCCCACGTACCGAGATGGAGGTGTCTTGTGTCATTCTTCTAGGCCTGCTCCTGGGGATCGTCTACCGCCAGACAACGATACCGCGATCCACCGAGGGCCTAGTCGGGCGCCGGTTGGTACGATTTCATCGACCACCCGGAGGAACCAGGATGAGAGAACAGGTCATTGCCCGCCTTCGCCCGGCCTTGGAGGACCAGGGCTGGGACGGTCTGGTCGTCTCCTCTCCCGAGAACTTCGCCTACCTGGCCGGATTCGTGGTTCCCTCCCACCCGCTCATGCGCTGGCGCCACGCGGCGGTCGTGCTTCCGGCCGGCGGCGATCCCGCAGTGATGTGCGTGGGGGTCGAAGAGGCCATGGTGCGCCAGAGGACCGGCGCCGCCGAGGTGGCGGTATGGGACGAGTTCGGTGACGATCCCATGGCCTGCCTGGCCGGGTTGTTGGAACGTCTGGGCCTGAGTCGGGGTCGGTTGGGCGTGGAACTGGGATACCTGCCTGCGGCGGACTTCGCCCGCCTCCGGGAAGCAGCGCCCGGGGTGGAGTGGTTGGCGGCCGACCGGTGGTTGGGGAGGCAGCGGCAGGTCAAGACCCCTCAGGAACTGGATCTCCTGGCTCGCCTGTCCCGGATATCCGACGCTTCAATCGGGACGGCGCTCGGTTCTGTGAAGGCGGGAGACACCGAGATGGAGATTGCCGCCGCCCTGACCGATGGGATCTACCGGGGAGGCGCCGAGGACTTCAAGCTGATGATCGTTGCCACCGGTCCCCGGAGCCAACTGGCCAATGTGGGCCCCACCGAAAGGGTCCTTCAGGAGGGGGATGTCTGCAGGGTCGAGATCTTCGCGGTGGCGGAGGGGTACCACGCCGGGGTGTGCCGCACGGCCGTCGTGGGGTCGCCGCCGCCGGAAGCGGTCAGGATCTGGGCCAATCTGGTGGAGTGCCGCGATGTCCTGCTGGACGCCATCCGCCCGGGAGTCTCCAGCCGGTCGGTGTGGGATCGGTTCGAAGCCGTGTGCGGCCCCCTGGGTTTGCCGCTCTTCTCTTTCGTGGGTCACGGGATCGGCTTATCCCTGCACGAGCACCCCTACCTGAGCCCCCGCCATGACCAGGTGCTCGAAGAGGGAATGGTGTTCGGTGTGGAACCCCTCATCTACGACACCGGCCACAACTTCGGCCTGCAACTCAAGGACATGGTGGAAGTGACCGGCGAAGGAGCAAGGCTCCTATCGGATGTGAACCACAACCGGGAATTGATCACCGTCGGATGAGTCGCGGGTTTACCCGGGTCGGACCGGAAGGGAGGTCAGTCGTCGTCCGCGTCTATCCGGAGAAGAACCTCGGCAATGTGCGCTCAACTTTGGCCAGGAATCTGGCCCGCTTGCGCGGCGAGTCCTTGTTCATGTTGTTGAGGTCCAGCCACTTGGTGCGGGCGCCCCTGGCGAACATGACCCGATGGCCACGTTTCAGCACCTTCCTGGCGGGGTTGCCTACCGCTTTTACGTACCACCACGGTGATCCGGTGGTGGTGACTGCCGCCACCCTGCGGATGCCCAGTATCCCCGGGATGATGGGCCCTCCGTCTTCTC
>JAPPKR010000132.1 GCA_028819835.1 bacterium
CCAGGTACTTCTCCTGGTAGGTGAGGATCTCCCGGCGGTCTGAACGGACAGGCTCTTCGATGGCGGACACTTCAACCGCCGGATAGCGGCGCACCGCGATCTGGAGATCGGCGGCCCCCTCCAGGTAGGGCTCGATCAACGCTCCCTCCGCCATGTGGGGGGAGGACTTGGCGACGGCCAGGGCGGTGTCGTAGTCGTCCACGATCACGATCCCTATCGATGAGCCTCCGCTCCGGGGTTTCATGATGTAGGGCGGATCGAAGTCGGGGGCGGACCGGGTCGTCACCAGTCTCCGCTCCAAGGTGGGCATTCCCGCCGCACGCACCGCCGCCGAGAAGGTCAGCTTGTCCATTCCCAGGCTGGAAGGGCCCTGTCCGGGGCCGGTGTAACAGAGGCCGGCCATGTCCCATATTCCCTGGACCGTCCCGTCTTCGCCGGGTCCGCCGTGGAAGCAGTTGACCAGCACGTCGTATTCGAGGCGTTTGCGGCCCATTCGGTATCCCCCTCCGGGGGCGGCCACCAATTCCAGGCGCCGGGCCTTGCGGGGGACGCCGTCTGCGAAGTCGGATAGTTCCAGATCAGACGGGATGCGATACCAATCGCCGGTGAGGGACCAGTAGAGAGAGTCCGATTGAGGAAGGACCCGAGTCGCCTGCAAGCCGGTGGAGACGCTCACGTCGTGCTCCGGAGAAGGGCCGCCGAACACGGTGGCGACCCGCGTCATCGGCCGCTTCCCGGGGGAGCGTCCGGTTTATGGGTAGTGATCGGGGAGGTCGTTTTCATAGAGGATCGTGTCGCCCCGCTCGAGATTGGCCCGCGCCCAGCGGGCCGCTTGGAGCCGGTTGTCCAACACTAACACCCGGGCCGCGCCGTTTCGGGCGCCTTCCAGCAGAGGCCGGCGATTGGTGCGCCCCACCACCAGCAGGTGGGTGCCCGCCGCGGCCGCCGCCTCGCCCAGGGCCCGGTTCTCGATACGGCTGCGCGGACCCATCTCCACCAGGCCGGGCGTGACCACCACCCGCTTGCCGCCGGGGGAAGCATTCTCCACCAGACGCCGGAGCGCGGCGCGGGCCCCTTCCGGATTGGCGTTGAAGGTGTCGTCTATGACGGTGATCCCCCGTTCGTTGACGACGGTGGCCAACCGGTGGTCGGGGGAGGGGAGAGTGCCCAACCGTGGGGCCACCTCGCCCGGATCCACTCCCAGGGCCAGGACCGCTCCCACCGCCGCCGCCACATTCAGCGGATGATGGACCTGGAGGTCGACCTGTCCGATCGAACCGCCCTCCACGTTCACCTCCCCGCTCCCGGGGTCCACCGCAACCTCGGCGCGCCTCTTGGCGCCCGAGCAGCCAATGACTCTCCGACCCGCCCGGGATTCGCTCTCCGCCAGCCGGGACAGCCCGGGATGGTCGATGCCGATCACCGCGGTGGCGTCCGGGGCCAGTATCTCCTTCTTGGCGGCCAGTATCCGTTCCTCGGTGCGCATCCTTTCCAGGTGGACCGGACCGATGGCGGTGATCACCGCCACCTCGGGGGGAATCCATGAGCACATCTCGGCGATCTCCCCCGGCCCGTAAGTGCCCATCTCGGCGATGAAGACCTCGGTGCCCGGCGAGAGACGTTCATTGATGGCTCTGGCCAGACCCAGGCGGTTGTTAAAGCTTGCCGGGCTGGCCACAACCCGGATCCGGCCCTCCAGGAGGTGGGCCAGGTAGAGCTTGGTGGAGGTCTTGCCGTACGAGCCGGTGATCGCCACCACCCGCGGCGCCATCCGCTCGAGTCGGCCGGCGGCCTCGGTGACCCACTTCTCGCTGAGGGCCCTCTCCAGGGGGAGGTTGATCGCCAGGGCGACGTCCACGATGATCGGCATGACCACCAGTCCAATGGCCGCAATACCGGCCCTACCGGTGGCGGCGGACCAGGCAAGCACTGCAACCATGAGCACCGCAGTGGTAATGGCGACCCGGACCAGCCGTTTTGTCCACACCAGCGGGCTGGTAACTCCTCTCACTCCCAAACCCAAGGGTCCATGCCCTTCAATGGCCGCAGTGATCAAGCCCGCACCGGTCCACGACCACTCGGCTGCGGCAGCGATAATGGCGGCGGCGCCCAGGGCCCAGTTGGGGTAGCCCGCTGTCCACCATCTCCCCGAGAAGCGGCCCACGGCGGGGGGAAGGTAGTGTTCCCGCTGGGCGATTCGCAGCCAGCGAAGACCGGCGGGCACGGATGCCGCCCCGCAACCCAGGATCACCGCCCACTCCCACAGGTTCACGGGCCGGTCCCTTCCAGCATTCGACGGATCGCTTCCCGGAGTATGTCGGGCCGGGAGAGGGGCAGGTCGTGGCCGGCGCCGTCCACCTCCCGGAGCCAGACTTGGCAGCCGCTCTCCCTGAGCCGCCGGTAAGCCTGCCGGGCCCGCTCCACCGGGACTTCTGTGTCCTGTGCCCCCCACACCAGGTGGACCGGGAGAGACAGGGCGTCGAGTTGGGACTCGTACGACTCATTCACCACCTTGACCAGCACGTCACGCATCACGCCCCGGGCTGTCCGGTAGTCGCTTGACCCATGGCGGCGTTTCAGCGACTCCATGCGCTCATCGGAGATCAGCCCCCGACGGTGCCCCCAGCGGATCAAGCGGTAGGCGCGGCGGGGCCTGGACCTGGGAACGCCCCCCACCAGCGGCGCGCCGGTCAGGATCAGCCCGGACACCAGGTCGGGCCTGCGGGCCGCCAGGCAGACCGCCACCCGCCCTCCGAAGGAGTGACCGACCACCAGCACGGGAGAGGGCATCTCGTCAAGGACCGCAATGATCGGGTGGGCGTACTCATCGGCGCCCCACACCCCGTCGGGAGGAGGGGACGATCCGAACCCCGGCAGGTCGGGAGCCACCGCCGCCAGCCCGTCCAGGACCTCGGTGAAGTCGGCGCTCTCCCGCCCCCAGCCATGCAGGGCCATGACCTTGGGGGGATGGTCCCCGAAGAAGCGGGCCATCAGGGCGCCGCCGGCCAGCGCCCGGAGGGGCGCGGCTCTCACTCGGGCTCCTCGACCGCTTCCGCCTTGTTGGGCGTCCCGACCGCCACGGCATGGAATCCCCCGTCGACGTGGACTATCTCGCCGGTGGTCATGGGCGTCCAGTCGGACAGCAGCAGGCACACCATCCGGGCCACCGGATCGGGATTGCCGGAATCCCAGCGGAGGGGAGCCCGGTCGTTCCACACCTCCTCGAAGACCGAGAAGCCGGGGATCGACTTGGCGGCCACCGTGCCGAGCGGCCCGGCGGAGACGGCGTTGACCCGCACTCGGTACTCACCGAGGTCCCGCGCCAGATACCTGGTTATCGCCTCCAGGGCGGCTTTGGCCACTCCCATCCAGTCGTAGGCGGGCCAGGCCTGGGTGTTGTCGAAGTCCAGGGTCACCAGCGAACCTCCCCCGGCCTTCTGGAAGAGAGGGAGCATCCCCACCGCCAGCGCCTTGTAGGAGAAGGCGGAGGTCTGAAAGGCGATGGCGGCGCTCTCGGCGGGAGCGGTGAGAAAGTTCCCTCCCAGGGAGTCTGCGGGAGCGAAGGCGATGGCGTGGAGGGCGCCGTCCAGGCCTCCCCACCGGGAGTGCAATTCTTCCCGTAGGGCCTCCAGGTGGTCCGGTTCGTTTATGTCGAGTTCGTACACCTCACAGGGGTTGGGGAGACGCTTCACGGAGCGCTGGGTGAGTCTCATCGCCCGCCCGAAGCCGGTGACCGCGATCTCGGCTCCCTCCTCCTGCGCGACCCGGGCCACATGCCAGGCGATCGAGTCGGAGGTGAGCACTCCGGTGATGAGCAGTCGTTTGCCCTCGAGGAGCATGTCTATGCCGCCATTCCCCTCAGAATGACCCTCCGAAGGTCTGGATTCCCCGGATTCCCAGACCCATCACGAACAACAGGAGCAGACCTAGGTACAACGCAGGCCGCCTGCGCAGGGTCTGGCGGTAGATGTAGGCGAAGGCGAAGGTGAACAGCACCAGCACCCCGTAAAAGATGTGCTGGCTGCCGGGTTCCCGGGTGGTTGTCAGGTTCAACGCCAGGAGTCCCAGGAGCACTTGCCCAGTCATTGCGGAGATCACCACCCCCACCGCCCAATGGAAGGCGCGGCCCGGTGGCCGGCGAAGGATCGCCAGCACCAATCCCAGCAAGCCCACCAGGCCGGTGACCCAGGCCACCCACCAGCCGAGAGTGGTATGGAGTTGAACCAGGGCCGCCATCGGGTCTCACTCTGACAGCACGTTCCAGTGGGCGTCTCGCAGCACTTTCTTGTCGAACTTTCCGGTGCCGGTCTTGGGGACCTCGTCTATGAAGATGACCCGGTCGGGCAGCCACCACGACACGAAGTGCGGGCGCAGGTATTCCAGCAATTCCGTTTCGGTCACATCCGACCCTTCCCTGGCGACCACCAGCGCCACCGGCCGCTCCTGCCACCTCTCGTGGGAGGCGCCCACCACGGCCGCCTCCGCCACCCCTGGATGCGCCATCAACCGGTTCTCCAGGTCGACGGAGGAAATCCACTCGCCGCCCGACTTGATCAGGTCCTTGGCGCGGTCGGTGATGCGGACATAGCCCTCGGGGGTGATCTTGCACACGTCCCCGGTGCGGAGCCATCCATCCAGGAACGACTGGGGCGACCTTGGGTCGTTGTAGTACTCGGCGGTTACCCAGGGGCCGCGGATCAGGAGTTCTCCGAACGCCTCGCCGTCCTCGGGGAGTACGTTCCCCTCGTCGTCCACGATCTTGACCTGCAGGCCGGCGGTGGGAAGCCCGGCGGTCTCCAGTATGTCAAGTTGGCGCTCGAAGTCCCAGTCCTCCATGTGCGGCTTGAGGAGGGCGATGCTGGCCACCGGGTTGGTCTCGGTCATCCCCCAGCCCTGGACTATGCGCACTCCCTGGGCTTCCCAGAACCATTCGATCAGGGAACGAGGCACGGCCGATCCCCCGCAGAGAAAGGCCCGCAGAGAGGATATGTCCACATCGGGATGCTCCTCCAGGTATTGCTTGATGCCCAGCATCACGGTGGGGACCCCGGCGGAGAATGTCACTCCTTCCGAGGTGATGAGCGGCACTAGGCCCGCCGCACTCAGGTCCGGCCCTGGATAGGTCAGCTTGGCGCCCTGGGTGGTCGCCATGAACGGGTACCCCCAGGCTGAGGCGTGGAACATGGGCACGATCGGCATCACGTTGTCGCTCGGGCCGATGTGGACCGCTGCCAGGTTGGAGATTACGTGCATGTAGGTGGACCGCTGGGTGTAGGCCACTCCCTTGGGATCGCCGGTGGTGCCGGATGTGTAGCAGAACATCATCGGGGACCGCTCCGAGAGCTGCGGCCATGCTCCGTGCGGCTCCGCATCTCCGATCAGTTCCTCATAGGAGATGGCATTGGGGAGTCCGGAGTCGGAGGCGTCTTCGCCCATCACCACGTAGGCCCTGACGGTCTTCAGTTGGGGAACGATCGGCGCCAGCAGTCCGGTGAGATCGGGATCGACGAAGATCACCTGGTCCTCACCGTGGTTGACCACGTAGGAAAGCTGGTCGGCGAAGAGTCGGATGTTGAGTGTGTGGCAGATCCTCCCGGTGTTGGCCGTGGCCCAATACAACTCGTGGTGTCGCTGGTTGTTCCAGGCAAAGGTGCCCACCGCCTGTCCCGGGCCGACCCCCAGCTTCCTGTCCAGGGCGGTGGCCAGACGGCGGACCCGTTCGTCGGTCTCGGCGTATGTGGTGCGGAGCCGTGAACGGTCCGATTCCACCGAGACGATCTCCTGGTCGGGAAACAGGCGGACCGCCCGGTCGTAGAGCGTGGAGAGAAGTAACGGGAAGTCATCCATCATGTGCGGCATGCTCCAAGGCTACCGCAAATGAGGCCCCCGGGGTAATGGCGCCCGGCGGGTCGGCGGCATTGTCGGGGACCGGTTGGACCCGGGACCGCATGCCGGGGCGGTGGAGACAGCAGCCCGAATAACCACCCCCCGTCAGGAGCGGGAACGGCCTAGATTCAGTTGTGAAGCATGAGGCGGGAACCGAGGCGGCGCCAGGGAAGTCGATACCGGCAGAAGGTCCTTCCGGGGAAGACGTCGGGAATGCGGCGGAGATCAGCATGAGGGTGGGTGTGATCGGCGCCACCGGCTACGTGGGTGGGAGACTGGTCCCCGAGTTGTTGGCCGCCGGCCACCAGGTGCGTTGTTTGGCGCGCACGCCGAGCCGGCTGGACGGGGTCCCGTGGCGGAGCCGTGTTGAGGTCGTGACCGCCGACGTCTTCGAGGCGCCGACCCTCGAGTCAGGCTTCCAGGGCCTTGACGCCGTCTACTACCTGGTGCATTCCATGGGCCACGCCCGGGACTTCGAGCAGGCCGACCGACTGGGGGCCGAAAACACCAGGATGGCCGCCGAGCGCGCCGATGTGGGTCGTCTCATATACCTGGGCGGCCTGGGACACAATGACCCCGCAGGCTTGTCGGACCACCTGGCCAGCCGCCACGAGGTGGGGCGCATTCTCGGCTCGGGGCCCGTGCCGCTCACCGAGTTGAGGGCGGCGGTGATCATCGGCTCCGGCAGCGCCTCATTCGAGATGCTCCGTCATCTGGTCGAGGTGCTTCCCCTGATGGTGTGCCCCCGCTGGGTCACCAAGACCAGATGCCAGCCCATCGCGATCGCCGACGTGCTGCGACATCTGGTGTCGGCGCTCGAGTCTCCCGATGGGACGGCCAGGATCGTAGAGATAGGGGGTCCGGATGTCCTGACCTACAAAGAGATGATGCAACTGTATGCAGGCGTTGCGGGACTCCGGCGCCGCCTGATCATCCCCGTGCCGCTCCTGACGCCCCGGCTGTCGTCGCACTGGGTGAATCTGGTCACGCCTCTTCCGATCGGGTTGGCCAGGCCCCTGGTGGACAGCCTGTGCAACGACGTGGTGGTGGGCGCCGGAGAGCTAATGCCGGGACATGGCAAGGTGCGCGGTCCGCTGCGTTTCGAGGAGGCGGTCCGGGACGCCCTGTCGCGTATCAAGGATCTCGAAGTATCGACCAGTTGGATGGACAGCGCCTCGAACGCCGGTTCAGCCATGCCCATGCCTCAGGATCCGAGTTGGGCCGGCGGAACGGTCCTCGAGGATGTCAGGACAAGGTGGTCCGCCGCTTCGCCCCGGGAGGCGTTCGCCACCGTGTCGGGAGTCGGGGGAGGGCGCGGTTGGTACTTCGCCAATAGCCTGTGGGCCGCCCGCGGGTGGGTCGACAAGTTACTGGGGGGAGTCGGCATGCGGCGGGGGCGAAGACACCCCGACGAGTTGCGGGTGGGGGATGCCTTGGACTTCTTCCGTGTGGAGGTGTACGAGCCGCCTCGTCTGCTGCGGCTCCGGGCCGAGATGAAGCTCCCCGGAGAGGCATGGCTGGAATGGCACGTTGCACCGGCCAAGAACGGCCGGGGTGGGACGACTCTTCAGCAGCGGGCCAGGTTCCATCCCCGCGGGATTGCCGGACGGCTGTACTGGTGGGCGCTCCTGATCCCGCACGCGGTGATCTGGAGCCGGATGATCCAACGCCTGACCCGGGTGGCTGGGGATGGTACGGCGCGTGTCCCCGCACCTGATTGAGAACCCGTTTCCCTCACCCGAATGCCCCGCTCTCCATCCTGTCTCTCTGCAATCCCCAGTTGGCTAAGACCGGACCGCCCTATGCCGGTTTGCGGGCGTGGATGAAGTACATCGGTGTGAAGATGCCCAGCCGTCCGGCCTCCGCCATGGCTACCGCACAGAGGTCCAGGGTCTCGGCCACCCGGACCGTGCCTCGCGGTGCTATGCGGAGTCCCTCCATCACCCTGAGCGTGTTGTGGGTGACCCAGCGTCCCAGCCTTGAGCTGCGAAAGCCGGCCATGGAAAGGCCCTCCCCGACCAGGGGCTGGTACCAAGGGATTGACGGACCGGTTTGCACCGCCAGGTCCCTCGTCTCCAATACCTCAAAACCCACCGATCGAAGAGCGTCGTCGATCGTCTCCCGGTCGTCGATCACCAGCAGACCCCCTCCAAGTTGGATGTCGGCCTTGATCTTCAGGTGGCGGGGGTTCTGGGGGTCGAAGCGGTCGGTCACGGCGTACTCGTAAGCGGCGAATTGCGCGCCCGGTTTCAGCAGACGGAACACTTCGCGGTAGATGCTGATCTTGTCCGGGGCACAGCAAGTCGCCTCTATGGAGTAGGCCGCGTCGAATGAGTCGTCCGGGGCGTCGACATCCAGGAAGTCGCAGTGCAGGAACTCGGCCAGGTGAGCCAGTCCGGCCTCCTCCGCCAATTGCCGGGCCCGTTCCAGTTGGTACGCGTTGCTATTTACCCCGACGATCTTGGCGCCGGAGAAACGAGCGATCTCCAAGAGTGGCCCGCCGACGCCGCTCCCGATGTCGGCGACCACCATCCCCGGTTTGAGGCCCAGTGCATGGGCTATGAAATGCTCATGGCGGGCAAGGGACGCCTTGAAGCTCTCTCCGGGAACCCGCGGTGCGAAGTGGAATGACCTGCCCCAGCCAAATTCGAAAAAGTCCGTGACCAGGTCATAGTAGAGATTGTTGACATTCTTGTGATCGCTCGTCCAGTCCTCGGAGGGGCCGCCTTCGGCTGAGGAGAATCGCTGTTCGTATTCCTGGACGGTCGGCGCCGCGCCGGAAGCCTCCTTTCTGCCCTTCCACGTGTCGGAGATCTTGAATGCCATCGCGACCTTTCAGAGGCTAACCGGTGGTGGCTTCGGCGGCTTCCTTTAAGGGGGCCAGTTCGTCCCGGAGGTCGCGTCGCATGCGGTTCTTCGAGAAGACGCCCATCAGCGTTCCCACCACCCCGCCCATCGAGCCGGTCAGGGTCAGTCGCGTCACGCCTTCGGAGACCTCGGAGATGTCGTAGGCATGAAAGTAGGTCATCACCGGGTTCTTCGCCCCCGACACCATTCTGGTGGGAGGGTCGAACTCGGTCACGGTCACCTTGAACCTGCTTCTGTCCACCTTG
>JAPPKR010000257.1 GCA_028819835.1 bacterium
AGAGAGCGGACCCCAACGCACCCTGGGAGACCATTATCGATAACTATACTCCTGGGCATCGTCCAGTCAGCCAAGGTGTTGTGATGTCGCAGTCGGTAGTCGAGCAGCAGATCGCCGACTTGACCTCGGTGCTGGGAGACCCCACCCGCCGTGCGATCTACATCGCCGCCCGGGAATCGTCGGAGCCCCTCACGGTGGGCAAGGTGGCCGAGTTGTTCGGCATCCACCGCAATCTAGCCCGCCACCACCTGGAGAAACTGACCGAAGAGGGGTATCTGCAGGTCGGCGCCCAGCCCTCCCCCGCCATCAGAAGAGCGGGAAGACCCCCCAAGCACTATGAGTCGACCTCCCGCCACATCGAGATCACCTACCCGACCCTCAGATACGACCTGTTGGTGGAACTCCTCACCAAGATCGTCAGTCGCATCTCACCCGAACAACTCTCCGAGGTCGCCGAGGAGGTGGGACGCGAGTACGGCCAGGAGTTGGCCGACGAGATCGGCACGCCCGAGGACGCCGGATACAAGGAGGCGGTGCGGGGAGTCATGGGAGCGATGAGCGGGATGGGATTCGCCATGAACCCCGACTGGGACGGCGGCCGGCTACTCACCTATCACTGCCCCTTTGGCGAAGCAGCCCTTAGCAACCCCGAAGTGGTCTGCTCGCTGGACAGGGGAATCATTTCCGGGCTTTTCGAGGCCATAGAGCGATGTTCGGAGACAGTCCTGCATCCCCACCGCGTTCGCCATGAGGACTGCGTGACGGAAATACCGGTCGAGATCACCGCCCGCTCCTGATTCGGTCGGCATGAACGCAGTTCCAAACCCGGCGGTAAACACCCTGTCGACGCCCCTCGGTCCGCGAAAGATCGCACGTTTGGACTCGGTGCCGGGGGCCGATTCGCTGCCTTATTCGATCAAGGTCCTCCTGGAGTCGGCGGTGCGCAACCTGGGCCGCCCGGGGTTCTCGGCAGAGGACATCGACACCATCGCCTCCTACCGCCCCGACCGGTCCTCGGAAAAGGAGATCCCCTTCATGCCGGGACGGGTGCTCCTCCAGGACTTCACCGGGGTCCCCGCCGTGGTCGACCTGGCCGCCATGCGGGACGCGATCGTGGCCATGACCGGCGATCCCGAGGCGGCCCGAAAGGTCAATCCCCTGGTGCCGGTCGACCTGGTTGTCGACCACAGCGTCCAGATCGATGTCTTCAACCGGCCTGACGCCCTGTTGATCAACTCCCGGCGGGAGTTCGAACGGAACCAGCAGAGATACCAGTTGCTCAAGTGGGCCCAGTCAGCCTTCGACAACTTCCGGGTGGTTCCCCCGGCCACCGGCATCGTCCACCAGGTCAACCTCGAGTACCTGGCAGGGGTCGTGTGGGACGATGGCGAGTGGCTGTATCCCGACAGCCTGGTGGGCACCGATTCCCACACCACCATGATCAACGGCCTGGGAGTGGCCGGATGGGGCGTGGGCGGGATAGAGGCGGAGGCGGTGATGGTGGGCCAGCCCATCTTCATGCTGCTGCCCGAGGTGGTGGGCGTCCGCTTGGTGGGAAAGCTCCGGGAGGGCTCAACAGCTACCGACCTGGTGCTCCGGATAACCGAGATCCTCCGGGCCCACGGGGTGGTGGGGAAGTTCGTGGAATTCGGCGGTCCTGGGCTGGACGAGATGCCGGTGGCCACCCGGGCCACCATCGCCAACATGGCGCCCGAGTACGGGGCGACAGTCGGCTTCTTCCCGGTTGACCGCCAGACCACTCGCTACCTGGAGTTGTCGGGCCGTTCCCCCGAGTTAGTGGAGACGGTGGAACAGTACTTCCGCGAACAGGGCATGTGGCGGGACGACCGGGAGATCTCCTATCACGCCCATCTCGAACTGGATCTCGGGACAGTCGAGCCCTCCCTGGCGGGTCCCCGGCGCCCTCAGGACCGCATCCCGCTGTTCCGCATGAAAGAGCAGTGGCGCAACGACCTCGACGCGGTGTTCAACCGCTCGCCCGACAACGGCGTCGCGGCCGGCGCGAATGTGACCCTCAACGGAAACAGCTTCGAGATGGAGGACGGCCAGGTGGTGATCGCCGCCATCACCTCCTGCACCAACACCTCCAACCCGGCGGTGATGGTCGGAGCGGGCCTTCTGGCCCGCAATGCCCGACGCCGGGGTCTCCGGCGCCGCCCGTGGGTGAAGACCTCCCTGGCTCCCGGTTCCCAGGTCGTGACCGACTATCTCGACCGGGCCGGCCTCACCGAGGACCTGGAAGCCCTCGGCTTCTACCTGGTCGGCTACGGGTGCACCACCTGCATCGGCAACTCCGGACCGCTCCCCGAGCCCGTGTCCGAGGCCATCGAGGCTGCAGACCTGGTGGCGGCGAGCGTGCTCTCGGGGAACCGCAACTTCGAGGGGCGGATCAGCCCCCACGTGCAGGCCAACTATCTGGCCTCTCCCCCGCTGGTGGTCGCCTACGCCCTGGCGGGCACGGTCGACTGGGACCCGGCCACCGAACCCTTGGGGACCGACTCGGGAGGCAGGGAGGTGTTCCTGCGAGACATCTGGCCCTCCCAGGATGAAGTCACCTCCATCATTGACGCGCACCTGACCCGTGAGCAGTTCAACTCCCGCTACGCCGACGTATTCACCGGCGCAGAGGAGTGGCGGGCGGTGAAAATGCCGCCCAGCCGGCTCTACCAGTGGTCGGATGAGTCCACCTACATCCAGTCTCCCCCGTTCTTCGAGGACCTGACTCCCGAACCGGACCCGGTGCGGCCCATCGACCGAGCCCGGGTCCTGGTGAGGGTGGGAGACTCCGTCACAACCGACCACATCTCTCCGGCGGGCTCCATCTCGGCCACCACTCCCGCCGGCCAATACCTGATCGAACGCGGAGTGCCGCCGTCGGAGTTCAATTCCTACGGGGCCCGCCGCGGCAACGACCACATCATGAGCCGCGGCACCTTCGCCAATATCCGGGTGCGGAACCAACTGGCCCCCGGGACAGTGGGCGGGTTCACCACCGACTTCGAGGACGGCCGGGTCAAGACCATCTACGAGGCAGCAGGCAACTACCGGGAGAGTGGAACGCCTCTAATAGTCATCGCCGGTCGCGACTACGGGATGGGTTCCTCCAGGGATTGGGCCGCCAAGGGCCCCTTCCTGTTGGGAGTGAGAGCCGTGATCGCCCAGAGCTATGAGCGCATCCATCGCACCAACCTGGTGATGATGGGCCTCCTTCCCCTCCAGTTCCTCGACGGCGAGGACCCCGAGAGCCTGGGACTCTCGGGCGCCGAGGCCTTCCACATCCCTGTCGACGACTCATTGGTCCCCGGCCAGCGCCTGACTGTCAGGGCCGAAGGCCACAACGGCGCCTCGACCGAGTTCGAGGTCCTGGTCCGGATCGACACCCCCATCGAGGTGGACTATTACCGGCACGGAGGCATCCTCCCCTATGTCCTCCGCCAGATGGCGGGCGAATAGGAACATCCTGCCCGAACAAGCCCTCGGAGGGGACAGCACATCGACTCGTGTCCTGTCCCCCCGAAGACTGAAGTCGTCGGTTGAGGTCCGCTTCTAGCGGCGATCCGGTCTGTCAGGAGGCGATTGCCAGGGTGTCGCTCTTCTTGATCAGAACTGCCCCGAACACGATGATCCAGACCACCTGGACCAGCGCAACGATGTTGCCTATGAGGAAGACAGCGAAGACGCCGTCGCCCAGGAGCGGCGCCAGAAGCAGGAGGAAAGACCCCACTACCGCCGGGCCTATCACCAGCAGACCGGTCAGGAGGCTGTTTGAGCCCATCAGTTTTGCATTCATGATGGAAGTGGCGAAGAGAGCCACCCCAGCCAGGTTGAGAATGGTGGCAAAGACCGAGAAGGACCCTTCCATCACCAGGAACATCACGGCGGTGTCCAGGCCAGGGCCGGCTTCCAGGGCGCCAGCCGGGGCAAAATTGATGGTGGTGGCCAGCAGGAGACCCATGGCAAAGGACGCGGTGCGGACCGCCAGGGCAACCCCAAGGATCATCAACCCGGCTTTACGCAGGTGTGCACGACCATCGTCTGCCGACATGAATCGATCGACACACCAAAAGCCGAACAGGAGGCCGAAGGAGGCGATGAACCCTAAGTCGACCAACAGTTGGACGAACGTGCCGTTGGACGCAGCGGAGTGGACTCCTGCCTGCATCGCAGCCTGAGCGCCGTCGGCGTGGTCACTCGGGAAGCTTCCCGGCCGGCTTATGCTCACCACCAGATCCACCAACGGGCCGATCAGCAGGAGCAACCCGGCGATTTTGGCTGTTTTAGCGGTACTCACTTTATGAACCTCTTTCCTTGTCCGTTATCCGTCGCCTGACGGCGCATTAACCAGCCGCAGCCTTCAATGAATGCTACACCGGAGACAGCGTTCACCGCGGGCATCCAGCCACCTCCATTGGGAAATCGGTGCGGTAAGGCGTAGTGGAGCCAAGGGCCCTTGTGAGCCGGCAGGACCTAGCCTATTGTGGGGAGTTGAACCTCGGCCAGGAAGCCTTTCCATGCCGAGTCACAAAGGAGCGAGGTAATGACGGAAACGGATTTGAGAACTCTCACCGGGAGTACGGTCGTCGATCTGGCCCACTCGTGGTTCAAGGGCATGCCGGTCTCCCCCAACCAGCCCCCCTTCCAGTTGGCCATGGTCAAACGCCACGGTGACGACGTCAAGCCCGACGGTCAGTCGTCGGCCAGTGAGATATACACGTTGAGCGGGCATGTGGGTACCCACATCGACGGTATCTGCCATGTCTCCCAGGACGGTCTGATGCATGGAGGGGTGGAACCCGTCGTGGCCTCGACCGGACAGGGATACACGGAGTTGGGGATGGAGACGGTGAAACCCTTCTTCTGCCGCGGAGTGTTCCTGGATGTAGCCCGAGTCCACGCCATGGACCATCTGCCTCCCGCCTACGAGATCACGGCTGCGGATCTCACCGCAGCCGAGGAGGTTTCCGGGACGACGGTCCAGGCCGGCGACGTGGCCCTCCTCCACAGCGGATGGAACACCCTATGGGACGATCCGGTGGCATTCAGAGGTGACCACCACGGCACACCCGGACCGGGGATGGAGGCGGCCGATTGGCTGGCCCGCAGGGGCGTTAGAGCAGTTGGCGCAGAGACGATCGGCTTCGAGGTAATCACCCCGGAGGTCGGGCTGAGTTCTCTGCCCATTCACCGGCGGCTGCTGGTGGAGGGGGGCATCTATCTCTTCGAGGTGATGAACCTGGGACGGCTGGCGGCCCTCGGGGTGGGAGAGTTCCTGTTCGTGGCCTGCCCCCTCAAGCTGGTGGGAGCCACCGGTTCGCCCGTCAGGCCGATCGCGGTGCTGTTCGATTGAAACTGCTCCGCATCGGCCTCAGGTCTTATCCGGTTAGGACTCCAGGGAAGGAGGGGGTGGCGCAGGTTGCTACGACGTCGCGGGGAGCGAGTCACCCTTCCTGAGGAAAGCCAGCCCCAGCAAGACCATCCAGGCTACCGGAATCAAGGAAATGACATTTGCTGCGAGATACATGGAGAAGAGGCCCTCCTCCAGGACCGGCGCCATGAAAAAGAGAAGGGTGGCAACCACCGCCGGGATCACCGCCAGCAGGTACGCAAGAGGTTTATCCGCGCCGATCAATCCCGCGTCCATCATGGAAACGGCAAAGAGCGCAATCCCCATCACAATGAGAATGGTGCCGAAGATTGCCAGGGCCCCCTCCATCACCAGGAACATGACGGCGGTGTCCAGGGCGCCCGGCGGGGCTCCCGGGGCGATATACGAGGTGATCAAGGCCATCACGAACCCCATTGCAACGCCCGCGGTGCGGACCGCTATGGCTACCCCGAACAGCAGCAGGCCGTATTTTCTCAGGTATCCCCGTCCGTCGGCGTCCCCCATGATTCGGCTGACGCCCCAGAATCCCAGCAACAGGCCTAAGGCGGCCAGGAACTCGACATCAACCAACAGGTGGACCATCGTGGGTCTGGCCGCGGAATCTTGGACCATCCCCTGCAACGTGGCTTGGGGGCCGTCAGGATGCTCCGACGGGAAACTGCCCGGCCGTAACATGTTCGCCAACACGTCTACCAAGGGGCCGACAATCAACAGCCACCCTGTGACCCTTCTCAGTAATCCGGAGTTCAATGGTTCCTCCTGTATCGTTCCGACCAACCATGTCTACCCTAGTGACCCTTGTCCAGGCCGGCGAACAGCGGGTTCTACGTCAAGGAAGACCGTCGGGGCGCGATCCGTCCAACCCGGAGGCGGGTGCGGGCGATCAGCCGCCCGGTAAGGGACCGGAGTCCGGTTTGACGGCCAGGTTCCTGTCGTGAGTGGCCCCCTGGAAGGAATCCGCGTAATCGACATCGCCACCCTGTTCGCCGGGCCCACGGCGGCCACCGTCCTGGCCGACTACGGCGCCTCGGTGATCAAGGTGGAGCATCCCCGCGGAGACCCGGTCCGCGACCACGGACATTCCAAGGACGGGGTTGCCCTGTGGTGGAAGACACTCAATCGCAACAAGCAGGCCATCACGCTGAACCTCTCCACCCCTCAGGGGCAAGACCTGCTGCGGCGCTTGATCTCGGAAGCCGACGTGCTCATCGAGAACTTCCGGCCGGGAACACTCGAGCGCTGGAACCTGGCGCCCGACCTACTTACGGAGGAGAACCCGGGTCTGGTCATAGCCCGGGTGAGCGGGTTCGGCCAGTTCGGTCCTTACTCGCGCCGTCCGGGCTTCGGCACCCTGGCCGAAGCGATGAGCGGCTTCGCCTCCCTCACCGGCCACCCGGACGGGCCCCCCACCCTCCCTCCCTTCGGGCTGGCCGACAGCATAGCCGGTCTGAGCGTTGCGGCCGCGGTGGTGATGGCCATCCTGCACCGGGACAGGAGAGAAGACGGTCGAGGACAGGTGATCGACTGCGCCATCATCGAACCGATCATGGCCATGCTGGGCCCTCATGCCCTGGTCTACGACCAACTGGGACTCATCCAGCCGCGCACCGGGAACCGGTCGACCGAAAACGCCCCCCGCAATACCTATCTGACCCGCGACAACCGGTGGGTGGCGGTCTCCACCAGCGCCCAGAGCATCGCCGAGCGGGTAATGCGCCTGGTCGGCTTTCCTGAACTGATCGAGGAGCCGTGGTTCTCCTCGGGACATGAACGCGCCAAGCGAGCGGACCTGCTCGACAAGTGCGTAGGGGACTGGATAGCCCAGCGAGACCTGAAGGAGGTGGTGGAGGAATTCACCGCCGCCCAGGCGGCCGTGGCCCCCATATACGACATCTCCCAGATCATGGAGGATCCCCAGTACCAGGCGCTCGACTCCATCACCGAGGTGGATGATCCCGAGTTGGGGAGGATCAAGATGCAGAACATGCTGTTCCGGATGTCGGAGACCCCCGGCCGGATCCGTTGGAGCGGGCGCCCCCAGAGAGCGGACAACCGGCGGATCTACTGTGAGGAGTTGGGCCTCAGCGAGGAAGAGTTGGCTGAGTTGGCTGAGAAAGGAGTGGTGTGACTCAAGCCCCGGCCAGTGCTGGTGATCAGCCGCCGGGCATGGGATCGAAGTCCATGCCCAGTTCGGCCCTGCCGAGATGTTCCTCCATCTCCGGCGCCTTGAAGATGATGGCGGTCTGCGCCAGCAGGTCCCGGTACATCCTCTCATACGGGCTGGCCGCCACGATCCCGTGCGCCCCGGCCAGCCGGAAGGACTCCCGGGCCACTTCCTCGGTCATCCGCCGGACGTGATATAAGGCCATCAGGCTGATCCAGGCCCGCTTCTCCTGGGGGAAGTGGGGATCCGACAGCTTGGCGGCGGTGTCATACAGCACCGTGGACGCCGAACGCACCCAAAAGCTCATCCGCCCGTAGGTGGACTGGGCCCATCCCACGTCGGCGCGGGTCAGGGCCACTTGGCCTTTGATGGCTACCGCGATGCCGCCCTTGCGCTTGCGGAGGTACCCGGCCATGTAATCGAGGATCCGGCGGCAATGGCCCACCTGCATCCCACCGCCGGAGAGATTGAGCAGGCCGAACGCCATGTGCTGGACCTCCCCCTCGTCGTCGGTGAAGGTGGCCTGAGCCTGATCGAGATCCCGGACCATCGCATACCTGTCGGGCACGAAGGCGTTCTCGATGGTCACCGAATTGGTGGCCGTGCCCCGCAGGCCCATGGCGTTCCAGTCGTCGTGGATGATCATGCCGGGCGTTCCCACAGGAACGAACATCACCAACAGCTTCCGACCCACCAACTCACCCTCTTCGTCCACCACCGAGGCGATGGTTCCCACGTAGGTGGCGCCGTCGGAGTTGGTGGCGAACCCCACCCGGCCGCCGCCCAGCCATCCCCCGTCCACCCGATGGAACCGAGCCCCCACCTTGGTCACGTCCAACTCGTCGGGAGGCGCCGAAGCGGCTCCGCAGAACATGGACTGGTTCTCAGCGCAGTCCCGGAGCAGAGCCGCCATGTTCGGGTCACCGAAGGCATAGGGGCCGATCAGGTCGAGCGCCGACCAGTGCATGTTGGTACAGGCAGCGGACACCGGGTCGCCGTAGCCAATCACCTCCGCCACCTTGGTGCGGGTGGCGATGTTATGGCCGGGTCCCCCGAACTGCGGGTGGATGGCCATCGAAGGCACGCCGACCGACTTGAGGGCTGTCATGTTCTCGAACGGATAGCGGGACTCCCGGTCGTTCCGGGCGGCTCTGCCGAAAAAGTCCTCCTCGCTGACCACCTTCTCTACAAGCTTGACGTAATCGTGATCGATCACGTCTGCGGATACATTGTTCTCATTCACCCGGA
>JAPPKR010000039.1 GCA_028819835.1 bacterium
ATCCCTTTCGGACCACCGAGGACCGGGCGAACCCGCGGGTGTTCAGGTAGGCGAAGAACCGTCTGAAGTCATTCCGGTCGATCTCCCCCAGTGAACGGCGCCCGACCCTGGCGCACAGGACAAGGAATTGAGTGATGTCTCCCCGGTAGGCGTTCACCGTGTGCCCGGAGAGTCGGCGTTGGCGCGCGAGGCGACCTAGATACGCCTCCACGTCCTCTTTGGCCCACTCGGGCAGGACAGAAACACCAGCCACCCACCCAATGCTACGAACCGCTCCAAGTCAACGGCAGGGTTTTATGAGAGCCCGGCCGTCAGGACCCTCGTCCACGCTTGCGCGGGGCTGGCGCCGAATCCACTTCTCCCCTACGACCCGTCGCCCCCATCATTTTTTCTCAGCCGGATGATTCCGCTTTCCCGCGAGATGCGTCCCTCCGATTCCAGTTCCCCGATGCTCACCAGCAGTCGGGTGAGGGGCCATCCCATCCGCTCGGCCAAGACTTCCAAGGTGGCGCCGGCCTCCCCAATGGCTTCTTCCAAGCCTCCCTCCGCGTCGTCCGGTCCGGACCCCCGGTGACCGGCCTCCATCGGACTGACAATGCCCTCCTGCTCCAGCGAGTCCAACAGGTCAGCGGTTCCCAACACCGGCAAGGCCCCATCTCGGATCAGTTCGTTGCAACCACGGGAAGTTGCCCGGTTGATGTCTCCGGGGATGGCAAGCACCTCCCGTCCCTGCTCAAGGCCCAACCGGGCGCTGATCAGGGCTCCCCCTCCCGCCGCCGCCTCCACCACCAGAACCACCCGGGACAGACCGGTGATGATCCTGTTTCGCACCGGAAACCGCCACGGCTCGGGAACGGTGCCGGGCGGGTACTCCGTCACCACCCCACCACCGTTCTCCAAGAGCGCTTCCCCCAGCCGCCGATGAGAGACCGGATACCACCGGTCGAGACCGCATCCCAGAACCGCTACTCCTCGACCTCCGGCTTCCACCACCCCTTGATGCGCGGCCCCATCGATCCCACGCGCCAACCCACTGACCACCACCGCGCCGCGCCGCGCCGCTGCCGCGCCGGCGGCCTTGGCAAGGTTGATGCCATATCGGGTTGCTCTTCTCGATCCCACCACCGCCACCCCCGGCGACGTCGGGAGCACTCCCCTGACGAAGAGCAGATCGGGCGGGTCAGGGATGGTTGCCAGCCAGGGAGGGTAGGAATCCGTGCCCAACAGCGCCACCGAGAGGCCCGAGGAGGCAAGTTCCTCCATGCGCCGCTCGGCCGGGACCCCGACCGCTTCACGCGCGGTCGGAGAGACCCTGACCCTGCCCGTCTCTATCCGCCGCACCACCTCCGCCGGGTCGGAGGCTTTCACCAGGCTGTGGATGCGCTCGGGATGCAGTCCCGAATAAGCCAGACGGAGCCGGTGGAAGAAGTACGGAACCGGGGCCGCCGTCGGGCTCAAACGCCGGTCCGGTAGGAAAGGGCCTCCAGCACGTGGACGCTCTCCACCCGCTCCGATCCCCCTAGGTCGGCGAGGGTCCTGGCTACCCGCCGTACCCGGTCATAGCCCCGGCCTGTGAGGTTGCCCCGGTCGATGTTCCCCGCCAGTACTCGCTTGGCCTTTCCGCTCCACGCGAGAGCGTCAAGGGCCGCCGGGGACAGGTCTCCATTGAGCCCGCCGCGTCGGGCCTGGATCTCCCGCGCCCCCTCGACTCTCTTCCGCACAGCCTCGCTCGGCTCGCCGGGACTCCCGGTCATCTCCCCGGTCTCCATTCGCCCCAGGAATACACGTACGTCGAAGCGGTCCAGCAAGGGACCCGAGAGGCGACGCCGGTAGCGTTCCACCGAAGCCGGGGAACATCGGCACTGTCGCACGGTGTCGTTCGACCAGCCGCACGGGCAGGGGTTGGTGGCGGCGACCACCAGCGCCCGGCAGGGAAAAGTCACCGACACGCCCCTGCGGGTGATGGTCACCAATCCCTCCTCCAAGGGCTGGCGAAGGGCGTCGATGAGATGGGCCGGGAATTCCCCCAACTCGTCCAGGAACAACACTCCGTGATGGGCCAGGGAAAGGTCACCCGGCGTCGGGATTCCGCTCCCCCCGCCCAGGAGCCCTGCCACCGAAGCCGTGTGATGAGGAGCGCGGAACGGCCGGACTCGCACCGGACGCCGGCGGTTCGCCGCCGCCCAGACACAAGCCACCTCCATCTCCTCCTCCCCTGTGAAGCGGGGAAGGATTCCGGGAAGCCGCTTGGCCAGCATCGTCTTTCCCATTCCGGGAGGACCGGACATGAGGAGGTGGTGACGACCGGCCGCGGCGATCTCCAGGCCTCTCCGGGCGAACGCCTGACCCCGCACGTCCGCCATGTCCGGGACGGAGAGCTTGGGCGCCTGGGGCGTCCGGCAGGAGGAAGGAGCGCTCCTCCCCTCCAACGCACTCACCGCCTCGGCCAGCCCGTCCACTGCATAGACATCCACCGCCGGCACCAACGCCGCCTCCTCCGCCATCTCCCGGGGAACTATGCAGGGAATACCTTGGCGGACCGCCACCAGGGTGGCCGCCAAGACCCCGCGGCACGATCTGACCCGCCCATCCAACGCCAGTTCCCCCACCGCCACCACTCCCGGGTGTTTGATCGAGACCTTCCCGTCAGCGATCAGCACCCCCAAGGCGATGGGAAGGTCGAATGCCGATCCGGCCTTGGGAAGATCGGCCGGCGCGAGGTTCACGGTGACCTCGCTCCGGGGCATTTCATATCCGGATGAGGCCATGGCGGCCCTGACGCGGTAGCGGGCCTCTCTCACCGCCGTATCGGGCAGTCCCACCAGACCGAACTTGGAGCGGGTCTTGCCCAGATGGACTTCAACGCTTACCGGCCGGGGCGTCGCCCCTGTCATCGCCGCCGAATACACCCGTGTGCTCACCCCACCAGCATGGGGCGATACCCCCGGCCTCGCTGTCCCCTCTCTCCAGGTTTTACCGCGACAAATGAATTTGATTCACAAGACCGCGCCGACCCGGAACCGGCGAGTCAGCGACCGCGGAACCGCGGGGGCCGCTTTTGGAGAAAAGAGGCCACTCCCTCTTGATGGTCGTCAGTGCCCAGACATATCGACTGGGACTGTCCCTCCCAGGCCGTCGCCTCTTCGAGAGACAACTCCCAGGAACGGTCAAGTCCCTGCTTGATGAACATCTGCGCCACGGGCGCCCCCGCCAGAAACCCGTCGGCCACCTCGGCTGCCCGCTCCTCCAGCCGATCGGGATCCACCACGGCCCACACCAACCCCCTCTCCAACGCCTCGGCGGCGGAGACCATCCGGCCCGACAGTGCGATCTCCTTGGCGAACTGGGCGCCGGCCAGCCGGGGAAGCAACCAGCTCAGGCCCATGTCCAAGCTCAAGCCGCGGCGGGCGAAGATGGCCGAGAACCGGGCCCTATGGGTGGCAACCACCACATCACATCCCAGGGCGAGACTCATTCCCGCTCCCACGGCCACTCCGTCCACCGCCGCCACGGTGGGCTTGGTCAGCTTATGAAGCGCCACGGCGGTATCCCCGACCACCTTCATGCGGCGCTGGGCATCCGCCACCCCGCCCGATCGAGGGCTGGCGGTCGGATCCAGATCGGCGCCGGCGCAGAAGTCCCCCCCTCGTCCCGAGATGACCAGTACCCGTTGGGAGGAACGCTCAAAGGCGTTGAAAGCTTCCTGCAGGTCTCTCCATCCCTCGGGAGGGATGGCGTTCTTGCGGAATGGACGGTTCAGCCACAGCCTCCGTATCGGTCCACGGTCCTCGGTCTCGAGCCACATATTTCCATAGGGTAAGGGGTCGCGCTAGGTTGGGTCCTCAGATGGGATTCAATCCGTTCCGCCCCCAGCGAAAGACCACCGCCGACCTGGTTATGGTGGCCGCCGCCCTGGCGGTGACCATCGCGGTGGTGCTGTGGGCGTTCATGGCGGGATAACCCGTTAGCCGGCTCGGGGCAGCCAGAGCAGGTCCACCCCGTCCCGATGGAACCGGACCGTGATCAGATCGACGCGACGCGCCCGGGCAGGCTGGGATGCCGCCAGTTTTCTCACCTGTCGCGCCTTGGCGGCGTCGAAGGAGTCCAACGGGTCCGGCGACCTCGCGTCAGAGGCGGCCCACCGGCTCCTGACTTCGACGACCGTTCTCTCCCCGCCGATCTCGGCCAGTATGTCGATTTCCCCCCTACCGACCCTCAAATTGCGGGCCATTACCAGATGACCCCTGCTCTCCAGAAAGCGGGCAGCCAGTTCTTCGGCTGCCAGGCCGATGTCCCGGCGGGAGGGATGGTCGCTTCGGAGATCCACTCCTCAGGTTTGTCGCAGGGATGTGACAACCCTCGTCCCGCCTCTCTGACCCCTCCACCAGCACCGGTGACCTGCGCCTGACTTTGTCTAGATCCCGCCCATGCGGCCCAATGGCCAGATGCGAAAGACGGCCTTGCCCACCACCATGTCCTCGTGGACTGTCCCGAACACCCGGCTGTCCGAAGACTTGGCCCGGTGGTCTCCCATCAGAAAGATGTGATCCTCGGGCACCTCAACCGTGAGATCCTGCTGTGTGGAAGACCCCAGGTACTGCTCTTCCAGGAGTTCACCGTTCACCCAGACCTCACTTCGCCGAATCTCGACTCGGTCACCTCCGGTGGCGATCACCCGCTTGATCAGGTCGGCCTCTGATATGTCATACCAGCCGAAGGCCTCCCGGACCTCGTGCCACACCACTTCCAGCACATTGCGGTCCGGATCAGGACGGCCAGGAGGCGAAAAGACCACCACATCTCCCCTGGCCGGATCGCTGAAGAGAAAACTCACCTTGGAGACCATCACCCGGTCTCCCACCTGGAGCGTGGGATGCATGGATTGGGAAGGTATCTCGAAAGGCTGGATGAGAAGCGATTTGATGAGAACCGCCAAGATGACCGCCCCCAGCAGAAGCACGGCCATCTCCGCCACCGCCGACTTGAACCGCCAAGCGGGGCGAGCCGGTGTCGCCTGCACGCCGTTGGAGTCAGACGCTTCTTGCTCCTCGGGGTCCGTGACGGGAACCGGGAGGATGCCTTCAGGCTGGGTTTCGGTCAGTCGCGTCTCTCTTTTATGCGGGCCGACCTACCCGAACGGCCCCGCAGGTAATTCAGCTTTGCCCGGCGTACCAGCCCCTTGCGAAGGACCTCGATCCGGCTCACAATCGGGGCGTGAACCGGGAAGATGCGCTCCACTCCCACCCCGAAACTGATCTTGCGAACGGTGAAGGTCTCCTGTAAGCCACCCCCGCTCCGGCCTATCACCACTCCCTCAAAAGCCTGTATGCGCTCCCGGCCGGCCTCCATCACCCGAACATGGACGCGAACGGTGTCTCCGGGTCGGAAATCGGGTAGGTCATCTCGGAGAAAACCTTGTTCAAGCAACCGAATGTCGTTCATAGTCAAACCTGTGGCGTTGATAAAGAGGGATTGGCGGACACCCGCCTGATCCCTAGCTTACCACTCCTCAACATTGCACTTTCCCTCCAGTAGATCGGGCCGACGATCCCGCGTTCGCTCCCTTCGCTGGGCGGTTCTCCAGGCGGCGATGCGTCGATGGTCACCGGAGAGCAGCACCTCGGGAGCCTGCCAGCCCCTGAAATCCGAAGGCCGCGTGTAGACCGGCTCTTCCAGCAGCCCCTCGCGGAACGACTCGAAAACCACCGAGCAGGGATTCCCGACCGCCTCAGGCAGCAAACGGACGATCCCCTCGGTCACCAGGAGGGCCGCCACCTCGCCTCCTGCCAGCACGTAGTCGCCGACCGAGACTTCCTCGTCGATGAAATGCTCGGCAATCCGCTCGTCCACCCCCTCGTAGCGACCACATACCAGGGTCAGGTGATCGAGGTCCGACCACCGGTCCAGCATGGCCTGATCAAGACGTCGGCCGACCGGTGTGAACAGCACTCTATGCGTCCCTTCGAGGGGGTCCAGCGCTTTGGCGAGGGGCTCAGGCATCATCACCATGCCCGGGCCTCCCCCGAAGGGGGCGTCGTCCACCGCCCGGTGCGTCCCCTCGGCGTAGTCTCGGAGATCGATCAGGTCCACCTCCACCAACCCGGCCTCGAGGGCCCGCCCCAGGATCCCCACCGCCAGGGCTTGGGGAAAGTACTCGGGGAAGATGGTGATTATCGAGATCTTCATTGCCCCAAAACATTAATCCAAACATCTGACCTCACTAGTGTTGGTTTGCGCTCTTCCTGGTGAGAGCGCGTCCGTAACGCCGACCGCGGTGCCCGTTGGGCGGGGGTGTGGTTCCATCAAGAGAGCAACTGACCGGGGACCAGAGGGAGGTACCCACAGGCCGGAGACCTCGCCTGCGTCGTCCGAGACCCTCAGAGAGCACACGGATCTCAAGGACATCATGGCCCGAGCTGGCCACGAGAACTTCCCGGTGGCGCTGAGAGCGCTGCCCGACGGTCTGCGCCGCCACCTGCAAGCCATATACGGATATGCCCGCCTCACCGACAATCTGGGCGACGAGTACCCCGAGGACCGCCTGGCCGCCTTGGACTGGCTGGAGCAACAACTGGACAAGCTGTTCGCCGGAAACGCCTCCCACCCCGTTTTCCGCGCACTACTACCCACGGTCGAGGCCTTCGGGCTCTCCCGCACTCCGTTCGACCGGTTGCTGGCCGCCAACCGGATGGATCAGCTTAAGAAGAGCTATGCAGACTGGGACGAATTGATGGAATACTGCCGGCTATCGGCGAACCCCGTTGGACATCTGGTCCTGGCCGTCTTCGAAGCGGCCACAGACGACCGCCTCGCCGCCTCGGACGCGGTGTGCAGCGGCCTTCAGGTCTTGGAGCACCTCCAGGACCTGGGCGAGGACGCCAGGGCAGGCCGAATCTACATGCCCGCCGATGACATGGAACGCTTCGGATGCACTCCCGGGGACCTGCTGGCGCCGACGACCGGAGAGAGGCTGCGAAGGCTGGTCGCTCACCAGGTCGGGCGCACCCGCGGAATGATCGAGGAGGGACGGTGGCTGGTGGCCTCCCTGAGGGGATACCCACGCCTCGCCGTCGCCGGATTCGTGGCCGGGGGCCTGGCCGGCCTGGACGCCATCTCGGCGGCGCGCTTCGACGTGCTGGGCGGCAACCGCCAAGCCGGGGATCTGCGGCTCATCCGCCGGCTAGTCCCTCTGTACCTGGGCTCGGTGGTCCGCCGGCGACGGCCTGCTCCATGATCACCCCGGAGTCGGCCTACCGGCGGTGCGAGGAGATCACTTGGGCCGAGGCTCGCAACTTCGCCTACGGCATCCGTTTGCTTCCAACTCCCAAGCGCCATGCCATGGCGGCGCTGTACGCCATGTCCAGGCGCATCGACGACGTTGGTGACGGTGACTGGTCGAGGGACCGTAAGCTTGCCGCCCTGGAACATCTTCACTCGGCGATCGGAACATTGGAGGAGGGCAGGGTCTCGGACCCCTCCGATCCGGTTCTGGTTGCCGTGGCCCACGCCGCCGGTCAATACCCCATTCCCGTCGGGGCGCTCCACGAGATCGTGGAGGGATGCGAGCAGGACGTAAGGGGCGAGACCTACCTGACCATGGAGGACACGGTCCGCTACTGCCGCCTTGTGGCCGGTTCGGTCGGCCGCCTGTCCCTGGGTGTTTTCGGGACCAAGGCGAACCGGCGCCTTCAACCGGATGTGGAAGCCTCGCGTCTTGCGGACGACTTGGGGGTGGCTCTGCAACTCACCAACATTCTGCGTGATCTCCGCGAGGACCACCAGATGGGACGAATCTACCTTCCCGAGCAGGAACGGGACCGCTTTGGAGTAGTCCCGGGCCAGTGGGCCCCGCCCGACAGGGTGGGGGCTTTGATAAAGCATGTCGCTGAACAGGCGGTTGCCTGGTTCGAACGGGGCCTGGTGTTGCTTGGCTACCTGGACCACCGAAGCAGAGCCTGCACGGCCGCCATGGCCGGCATCTACCGGCGGTTGCTGGATCGCATTCTCGCCCAGCCCACCCGTCCGCTCACCGAACGCGTCAGCCTCTCTCGTCGGGAGAAGGCGCTCGTGGCCCTGCGCAGCGTTTCCGGTCTTCGCCCGTGAGTGACAGCCCGAACCGGGTCCTGGTGGTGGGAGGCGGATTGGCCGGATTGGCTGCGGCGGTGGAAGCCGTCGACCGGGGAGCCAACGTGACACTGCTGGAGCGGCGTCCCCGTCTGGGCGGCGCCACCTGGTCGTTCCAGCGCCGGGGGATCTGGTTCGACAACGGCCAGCATGTGTTCCTGCGTTGCTGCACCGCCTACCGGACATTCCTCAAGCGAATCGGCGCAGCGGACCGCGTATTCCTCCAGCGCCGACTGGACATTCCCGTGCTCCGCCCCGGCGGGCCAAGCGGCGCCATCCGGCGCACCGCCGGTCCCGCGCCGGTGCATCTGGCTCCGGCGTTGCTGACCTATCCCCACCTGAAGTTCCGCCAGCGGCTGGGGGTGCTGCGAGCAGGGAGGGCTCTCCGCCGTCTCGATCCCGACGATCCGGCGCTGGACGACGTTGCGTTCGGCGACTGGCTCTCCGAACACGGCCAAGACCCGGCCGCCGTAGAGACCTTCTGGGACCTGGTGGTGTTGCCCACGGTCAATGTCACGGCGGCCCAAGCATCCCTGAAGCTCGCCGCAAAGGTGTTCGTGACCGGACTGCTGACCGACGCCACCGCGGCCGACATCGGCTGGTCCAGGGTGCCCCTGGCGGCCCTGCACGGCGACGC
>JAPPKR010000153.1 GCA_028819835.1 bacterium
ACAGCACCGCAACGGTCCATGCGCCCAGCAGGGCGGCGGACATGCCCCATCCGCTCCCGGTCGGGCCGTAACGGCGGGACTGCAGCATGGAGGCCGAACCATCCACGAGCACGCTGACCGCGTAGTGGCGGCGGGTCGGCAGGTGACGCCGCTCGTAGAGACGCTGGTAGAGGCCGGCGCCGATGAAGAGGGCCGAATAGGGGGAGATGTCTCCCTGGTCGAAGCCCGAGCGGAGTCCCCGCCTCTGGTTGGCGGTAAAGAGGTGGAACAGTTCTCCCGACACCCGCCGGGGAACCACCCCCCACTGCTCCGCCGACCGACGGTAAGCCTCGCGTCCCTGCTCGGCGAAGCGGGAAAAGGCGGCGGGAGCGGGGGAGATCAGGAGCCGACCGCCCTGGCCGGAGGGAAGGTGGATGAGAGGAGCCGCTCCCACCCGCAGCAACTGGTCGGTGCTGGATTGGTCGGTTTCCCGGGAGAGTTGGGCCTCCCTACCGGCGCCGTTCTCGGCACCGACCGCTTCCAGGTGGGACTCGGCGTCAGCCACCGCCGGGCTGGGGAGGCGAACCATGTCGAGGGTCTCGGCTGCCTTTTCGGTGACTGCCTTCCCGGCGGAGGGCTCGCGGGGAAGGGTGGGAGGAACCAGGCGCTGGTCCATGGCGATCCGCAGCATGGCGAGGGCCGTCTCTCCCACTTCCCAGGGGTCGGCGAGCACCGGGACCCGGGACAGCAGTTGCGCCCCGTCCCGGAGGGCGTCTGCTGCGGGTGGGCTCACGAAGTCGGGCGGCCGCCGGGCGGAGAGAGCGCCGGCCGCCGCCAGGAAGCATCCGGCCACGAACTGGGATAGGTCGGGCTGGGACTCCAGGGCGGGGACCGCCGCTCGATAGAGGTCGTCGAGAATCGACCGGGCCCCCGGATAGTTGACCAGTCCCCTGTGTTCCTGGCGAGCGTCTTCAAGGGCGAAGAAGAACAGCAGGGCCAGTTCTCCGCCGGTCCGTTCGAGGGCGGCCAGCAGGTCCACCGGCTCGTCGGGGATGGGTGCGGGGCGGGCGGCCTCCTCCCCGAGCAGGCCGGACCAGTGCTCGGGGACGGGCCGTTTGTCCTCGAAGCGGCTGGAGAGAAGATGCACCACCTCGTGAAGGGCGGAGGCCACCGCCACCTCTTCGGGGGTGACCGGGGCGCGGCGCTGGTAGGCGTTCTGGAAGAGACGGGGGTCGCACACCACCTCGCCTGTGACGCGGTGGGAGTGGGAGCCCAGCCTGACCCGCAGCTCGGGGTCGCCCGAGAGGGTGCGGGCGAACCGGGTTATGGCGGGCGCCACCCGCTGGTAGCGGCTGACCACCTCTTCTATGGTGGTCTCCTCCGAGGAGAGGAGCCGGTGGAGAACGGTGGCCGAGCGGGCGGGCATAACGGTCAATTTATCCCTGATCGGTTCATCTACAATTTCGGCGGGTATGACTCATTATCGTCTCTCCACTTTGGACAACGGCCTGCGGCTGATCACCGAGGAGATGCCCGCGCTCCGTTCGGTGTCGGTGGGGTGCTGGGTGGACACCGGCGCCCGCGACGAACGCGCCAACGAGGCCGGAGCCTCCCACTTTCTAGAGCACCTGCTCTTCAAGGGCACAGACGAGCTTTCCGCTCGCCAGATCGCCGAGACCTTCGACGGGATGGGGGCGGAGTCGAATGCCTTCACATCCAAGGAGCAGACCTGTTACTGGGCGCGTTTGGTGGACGACGACCTGCCGGTGGGGTTGGGGCTCCTGTCCGAGATGCTGCAGCGACCCGCCTTCCGGCAGAGCGAGATCGACTCGGAGCGGCAGGTGGTGTTCGAGGAGATCAACATGCGGGAGGATGACCCTCAGGACTCGGCCTTCGAGGCCTTCAGCCGTACTGTCCTCGACGGCCATGCGCTGGGACGCCCCGTTCTGGGCACCCGGGAGTCGATCGGGGAGATGACCCGGGCCGACCTGGAGGGCTATTGGAGGAGACGCTACGGTCCGCATTCGATGGTGGTGGCGTTAGCCGGTGCGGTGCGGCATTCGGAGGCCCTGGAGTTGGTTGAGGAACTGTTCGGGGAGTGGTCGGGAGGGGAGGTGGGCCATGACTTCTCTCCCAACGTGCCGTCCGCCTCGGTCGGACTGGTGGAGCGGGACACAGAGCAGGCCCACCTGGTGCTGGGAGGGGCGGGGATAGACCGGACCGACGAGCGGCGGTGGGCGTTCGGCGTGCTCAATCTGGTGCTGGGCGGGGGAATGTCCTCGCGGCTGTTCACGAGCATTCGGGAGGAGCGGGGACTGGCCTACGCCATATTCAGCTTCGGCCACTCCTATGCCGATTCGGGGGTGTGGGGCATCTATGCGGGGACCACCCCCCGGCAGACCGCCGAGGTGATGGAAGTCATCGACGGCCAGCTCTCCATGCTGATGGAAGACGGCATAACCGATGCGGAGTTGGAGAAGGCGCGGGGCGCGGCCCGGGGGGCCCTGGCGCTGGCGATGGAGGACTCCCAGAGCCGCATGGTCCATCTGGGCCGTGAAGAGATCTGCGGGCTGGAGCACCTTTCCATGGACGAGAGGCTGGAGAGGATCCTGGCGGTGGATCGGGCCGAGGTCACCGAAGTGGCCCGCCAGGTTTTCTCGGGTCCCAAGACCCTGGGAGTGGTTGGACCCTTCGCAGAGTCGGACCTGACCGGGTACGTCGCATGACGATCCGCGTTGGGGTGGCAGGAGCGCTGGGCCGGATGGGGTCGCTGATCGCCGAGACGGTGGCAGAGGCTCCGGACATGGAACTGGTGGCCGGCTACGACCTTTTCGAAGGAGAGGTGGCGGGGGCTTCGGTTCAGGCGGACGTCGCCTGCCTGGCGGACGCTGATGTGGTGGTCGACTTCACCAACCCCGAGGTGGTGATGGACAACCTCGCTCAATACCGTGACATGGACTGCCACGCGGTGGTGGGCACCTCCGGGTTCACCGCCGAGCGGGTCGACTCGGTCCACGGTCTGTGGGGAGAGGAGCGCACGGCTCGGTGTTTGATAGTTCCCAACTTCTCGATCGGGGCGGTGCTGATGATGCGCTTCGCTCGTGCCGCCGCCGGGTTCTTCGCGGCGTCCGAGGTGATCGAACTCCACCACGACCAGAAGGCCGACGCTCCCTCGGGTACGGCGGTGTCCACCGCGGTGGGGATGGCCGAGACCGGAGGCCAGTCCCGCCAGGTCTCCTCGGCGGAGCTGTATGCGGGAGCGCTTGGCGCCAAGGTGGAGGGGGTTCCGGTCCACTCGGTGCGGCTTCCCGGCCTGCTGGCCCACCAGGAGGTGCTGTTCGGGAATCCCGGCGAGATCCTCACCATCCGCCATGACTCAACCGATCGGGTTTCCTTCCTGCCCGGGGTGATGCTGGCCGTGCGGGGAGTGTCGGGACTGGAAAGCGGTGTCTCGGTAGGACTCGACGTCTTGCTGGACGCTTAGCCGCCCTGTTGCTGGGACACAGCCCAGGTCGGCCGGCGCAGGTACGCCGGGCAGGGCCACATGCCCATCGGGTACTACACCTCCGCACCACCGGAGCGTGGCTCATTTTCGTTGTTTGAAGGGGCTTCGGCGGTTTCGGTATTTGGAATTGCGCCGGCCGGTGGTTGGCCGGTCGTGTTTCAATGGCGGTTTGAGGTAGTACTTCCCGGATGGTGTCCTGCGTACCTGCCAATGGTCGTCATGCACTTTGTGGTGGCACCTGCTGCATAAGAGACACATGTCATCGAGGTCGGTGTTGCCCTGCACGGCCCAGGGGATTATGTGATGCGACTGACACCAGTTGGCGGTGGCGCCACATCCCACACAGGCTTTGTCCCGGGCTACGAGAGCCACCCGTTGGGCTGGGCTGGCGGCGCGCCGTGACCGTCCCAGGTCCAGTGGTTGTGACACGCCCCGGAAGATGGCGGGGAGGATGTCCGACTGGCAGGCCAGGTCCCGGATCTTCTCTATCGGGATCGGGGTCCCATCACCTAGACGCCCGTTGCGAAGCTCTTTGTCGATGACGTCGTAGTCGGCGATCAACAGCAACCTGGGTCCTCGGGGAGGCTTACCGTTTTCATCGGCGTCTTCTCTGGTGACCAACCCCGCCAGGGCGTCTGCCATCCGCTGTCCCGGAGAGCACCTTGCCCGTGGGTCTTCTTCCCGCCACAGCTCGTTCATCTTTTGCGACAATGCGGTTTCGATGAGAGCGCCGGTGATCGGATCGAACCGACCGTACAAAACGGTCATCCCGTCTGTGCGGTCGGTCCTTATGTTGGCGAACCTCTGCGAGCGTTGGTGTTCCAGGCGGCTCATTCCGTCGTCTGCGGAGCGTTGCTGTTGGTGCTTGCGGACCGTCCCGGCGAACTTGTCAGGAGACTGGGTACGGGCCTTGTCCACAAGTTCTGTTTCGTCTATCTCTCCCTCCTGGGAGGCCTTGGCCAGGATCCGGGCGTTGTCATAGGGGATGTCTCCATCCCGCATCCCCTCTGACGTCTTGGGTAGTTCTTCGAGCTCGACTGCGGTTTCTACTTCCGAGCGGGCCTTCCGGCGGGGTCGCAGACCCTTCTCCCGCAGGTTGTCCTCGGTGATGTGGACGCCTTCTCTGCGGGTCAACTCCGCCAGCGTCTCAGCACGCACCGCCGCGGCCTGGTTCTCCACCCGGAAAGTGGACTGCAACCGTACCCGGAGCTGTTCCAGGGTTGCGTCGCCCACCGCCAGATTGGGCAGAACCGCCTCGATCTGGTTGATGACCCGACCGTCCATGACTGTCTTTTCCATGTGTACCAGTATGCCAAGGGGGTGTGACAAACCACCTCTACATATCATAAAAATAGGAAAACAAACACTGATTTTCTTGGCGGTCTTCCCGTAAACCACCACCCGACTCCCGGAGAAATGTCGCGAAAATCGGGGTCCCTATTTGGGAACCCTCCCCCGCCACCACCGTTCCATGGTTGAACAGGCTCTGTCCAGCCCGGGACAGGGCTTGTTGCATTACCTTTTCTTTAGTTCCTCGACGCGGTCCTGGCGGCGCCTGGGCGGCCGGTCGCGGTGCTTGGCTCCTACCACTGTGGCCTGCTGGTGGGACAGAATCAACCTGTCGGCCCGGGGTTTTCGAAAACCTGTGAAAAAAGCCGCCGCAGGTGTCGCCTCAGTATCGACCCACCTCACCCTGGGGTTGTCCAAGTCCGGCGCCGACGAGGGCTATCCTCGCGGGTGTGAGTCCGCCTAACCTGCCTTTCGGCCGCGTCCTGACCGCCATGGTCACCCCCTTCGCCGCCGACGGATCGCTGGATGCGGAAAAGGCCGGCCGACTGGCCCGCCACCTCGTGGAGAACGGGTCGGACGGATTGGTGATCAGCGGCACCACCGGCGAGTCGCCCACCCTTTCCACCGACGAGAAAGTGCGCCTCTTCGAAGCCGTGGTCGGAGCGGTTGGAGACCGGGCCATGGTGGTGGCGGGTACCGGCACTTACGACACCGCCGGTTCGGTGGCGCTCAGCCGCCGAGCGGCCCAAGCCGGTTGCGGGGGAGTGATGGCGGTCACCCCCTACTACAACAAACCCACCCAGGAGGGGCTGGTTGCGCACTTCGAGGCGATCGCCGACGCCACCGAACTCCCGGTGCTCGTCTACAACATCCCCTCCCGCACCGCCCGGCTGATCGAAGTCCCCACAATGGCCCGCCTCTCCACCCATCCCAACATCGTGGCCACCAAGGACGCGGTCATGGATCTCGACTTCACCTCCCTCACCGTGGAGACCGCCCCTGATCTGATCGTGTACTCCGGGCAGGACTCCTACACGCTTCCCATGATGTCGGTGGGAGCCGTGGGGGTGGTCTCGGTGATCTCCCATCTGGCGGGGAGGACGGTGGCCGGGATGGTCGCCGCCGCCGCCGGAGGGGACTATGACAGGGCGGCCGCCCTCCACCATGCCCTCATGCCGCTGTCCGTGGCCTGTTTCATGGAGACCAACCCCGGCCCGGTCAAGGCCGCCCTTTCGGAGAGTTGGGAGCCGGTCGGGGACCTCCGCCTGCCGATGGTGGCGCCCGCCGAGGAGACGTTGCGGGCGGTCATGAAAGCTTTGGCCGCATTGGACGGAGGGTGAGCGTACGCATCACCTTCCTGGGGGGCTTGGGAGAGGTAGGCCGTAATTGCGCGGCGCTGGAAGTGGAGGGAAGGATCTGTCTGATCGACTGCGGCCTGATGTTTCCGGAGGCCGACATGCTGGGGGTGGATCTGGTTTTTCCGGACTGGTCATGGGTGGTGGAGCGCTCCGATGACGTGGAGTGCGTGGTGTTGACCCATGGCCACGAGGACCATGTCGGAGCGTTGGGCTACTTCTTGGAGCAGGTGAACGTACCGGTGTACGGCACCGATCTCTCCCTGCAGATAGCCGGCGAGCGGATCAAGGAGTTGGGAGTCACCCCGGACCTGCGCCCCGTACCCACCGGGGAGGAGATCCGCCACGGGCCGTTTTTCTTCACGTTGATCCCGGTCTGCCACTCCATTCCCGACGCGGTGGCTCTGGCTTTCGACACTCCGGAGGGGGTGATACTCCACTCCGGGGACTTCAAGCTGGACCCCACTCCAATCGACGACCGGGCGACGGACCTGGGGGCCCTGGCGGAGTTCGGCGACCGGGGAGTCCGGTTGTACCTCGGAGACAGCACCAACGCGGAGCGCAGCGGGTTCGTCCCCTCGGAGAGTTCCCTGGCCGGGCCCATCACCGACATCGTCCGGAATGCCGGGGGAAGGGTCATCGCGGCGTGCTTCTCCTCCCACATCCACCGCGTCCAGCAGATCGTGGACGCCGGGGTGGCGGCCGGACGCAAGGTCGCCCTGGCGGGACGCTCGATGATGCGCAACAGCCGGATCGCCTCCGAGTTGGAGGTGCTGCGACTCCCCGATGGGCATGTGGTCAGCGTCAACGAATTGTTGCGGTTCCACCCTTCCCAGCAGTTGCTGATCGCCACCGGTAGTCAGGGCGAGCCCTTCTCGGCGTTGTCGCGCATGTCGAACGGGACCCATCGGCAGATCTCCCTCGAGCCCGGCGACACGGTGTTGATCAGCGCCACGCCGGTTCCGGGCAACGAGAAGGCGGTCTCCAAGCTGGTGTCGGGGATGCTCCGGCTGGGAGCCAATGTCTACCACGGTCTCAACTCGCCGGTGCACGTCTCCGGGCACGGGGCCCGCGACGAACTGGCCGTCATGCTGAGGTTGGTGCGACCCGAGGCCTTCGTGCCGGTGCACGGTGAGTACCGCCATCTGCACGCCCATGCCCGTCTGGCCGAGGAGGTGGGCGTGGAACAGATCGAGGTCCTCGAGGACGGGGACCGGGTGGTGATGGAGGGCGACGACCTGTGGGTGGAGCGGGCGGTGGTGGAGGCGGACTACGTGTTCCTGGACGGATCCTCCCTCGGCGGCGTGCAGACCAGGGTGCTCCGGGACCGCAGTCGCCTGTCCGAGGCCGGGGTGGTGACGGTGGCGGTGGTGATCGACGCGGGTACCGGGGAACTGGTCTACGATCCTTCCTTCACCAGTTGGGGGCTGGTGGATGATCCGGTGTCGGTGTTGGACGTGGCCGCCGACGAGGTCGTGGAACTGGTGTCGGCGCGGATGGCCGACGGGTTGACCGACCGAGACCAGTTGCGAGCCGTGGTGAGAAGGACCGTGGCCAGGGTGGTTCGGGCCGAGACGCGCCAGCGACCGGTGGTACTGGTGGAGGTCGTGGAGGTCTGAGGACTCAGACCTGTCACAGGGGGATGACATCTTGGCGTCATGGTGTGGTGTCTGGCCTGTCTGCGACCCGCCGAACTGGCGGTCTGCCCCGATTGTCTGCGCACCATGGGTGCGGGGCCCTGGCGGAGGCTGGCGTGCGGGATGGGCGTGTCTTCGGCTCTCGTGCATCGGGCGGCGGCGCGCCGGCTGGTGCTCCGTCTCAAGTACGCCGGTTGCCGGGAGTCGGCCAAGGTGCTGGCGGCCGTGATGCACCCGCTCCTGCCGAACGGCGCATCGGCCCTGGTTCCTGTCCCCCGCATCTACTCCCGACGCCTGAAGTACCGCTCCGACCCCGGCCTGCTGCTGGCCGGGGCACTCTCGCGGCGCTCGGGCCTCCCGGTCCGTGCGGTCCTCGGCCCGCGCCTTCTGGGTGGGGCCAACGCCGGGCTGGGCCGTTCGGACCGGACCGCTCCCCGTTTTCGCCGCCGGTGGACTCCCGCCGGCGGGCTGGTGCTGGTTGACGACGTGCTGACCACCGGCGCCACGCTGACGGCCGCCGCGGCCGCCCTCGGCCCCTCGGTGGTGCTGGGGGCGGTCACCGCAACTGCCTCTTCCCATGCCTGAGGCCTGGGTAGTCTTCGCGGCACCGGAGAGAGGATTTCCGACATGGATGTGAGGCTCAGCGCCCGGAATACGGATGTGACCGACGACTTCCGCCGCGCCGTGACGGCCAAGATGAGCCGGGCGGCGCGGGTGTTCTCGGACCTGACCTCGGTGGACGTGGAGATCATCCAGGAGACCAACCCCCGCCTGTCCGGGGAACGGTTCCGCATCGAGTTGTCGGGACAGGCGCTGGGCAGGATTGTTCGGGTGGAGGCGGCCGCTCCCACCGCCGAGACGGCGCTCGACACCGCCGCCGACCGTTTCACCCGCCGGATTCGCAGGCTCAAGGAGCGGGTGATCGACCGGCATCGCCAGG
>JAPPKR010000008.1 GCA_028819835.1 bacterium
AAGCCGGTCAGGTCGTCGCGCTTCACCCACACATGGGGCCCTCCCCATGCCTCCCGCAATCGGGGGAACCTGTGCAGCGGGGTGGGGGTGAGGGCGAGATCGAGTTGAGGCAGTGGCTGGCGTAAAGGTGTTTGCTCCATCCGCGGAACTATAGGCGAAAGACCCCGATGATCGCGGACGGGAAAGTCGCGAAAATTGCGGCCCCTAATTCGGGATTCCCTCCCCGCCACCACCTTTCCATGGGTCGAACAGCTCTGTCCAGCCTGGGACAGGCTTGTTGATTCGGTCGATTTGATCCCTTGATGCGTCCGGGCGGCGCCTGGGCGGACGGTCTCGGTGTTTGGCTGGTGTCAGTATGGAGTGGCCATGGGACAGAAGTCACCCTCCCCACCATGGGTTTTTTCACAGCCTGCGGCAAAACCTACGACAGGCCGCCTCCCCGCCGCGACAGGAACGTTTAGACGGGTTCGAGAACCAGCACCGGGATCTGGCGGGAAGTCTTCTTCTCGTAGTCGGCGAACTGTGGGAAGTCGAGCTTCTGCCGGGTCCAGATACGCTCCCGTTCCTCACCCTCCGTCAGCCGCGCCCGGACCATGAAGGTCTCGGTGGCGAGCTCGATCTCGACCTCGGGGTTGGCGATCAGGTTGTGGTACCAGGCGGGATGGGTGGGAGACCCGCCCTTGGAACCGAAGATGGCATAGCCGCTCTCCACCTTCTGGTAGGCGAGCGGGTTGATCCGCAGGGCGCCGGTCTTGGCGCCGTGGTTGAACAGGATCAGCAGAGGCATTCCCTCCAGGTGGCCGCCGGCCCATCCTCCGTTGGCCCTGAATTCTTCGATGACTTCCTTGTTCCAGGCGTTGTAGTCGCGCATTGCCGCGTCCTTTCATGCAGGTCTCGACCAGTTAAGGCTAGGGGTGTCGGTGGATGACATCGCCGTCCCCTCAACCCGGCGGGTTGGACTTGACGAGCTCGAGGATGTCCCGTCCGTACCTAGCCAGCCTCCCGGGGCCGATGCCGCGCACCCCGAGCAGTTCGGCCTCGGTCCTCGGTCGGAGGCGGGAGATCTCTTCCAGCGTCTCGTTCCCCGAAATGACGTATGGGGGGACCTGGTCCCGACGAGCCATCGCAGTACGCCACTGCCGGAGCGCATCGAGCAGGGTGGAGTCCTCCGAGGAAGCGGGCTGGGGTCGATCCGGCGTGGCGGACTCGGCTCTCGGCTGCGGTGGTCCGATCGGAGAATCATCCGTCGAGCCCGGCCGGTCGGTTCCGGCGGAGGCGACGATGGAGAGGACGTCGCGTCCGTATCGGGCGAGCTTGCGGGGACCGACGCCCCGCACTCCCAGGAGTTCTGCTTCCGAGCGGGGTGGCTGTCGGGCGATCTCCTTCAAGGTCCGGTTGGTGAAGACTACGAAGGCTGCCACCCCGTTCTCCCGAGCCACCCCGAGCCGCCATTCCCGCAACGCTTCGTAGAGGGCGGCGTCGTATGGCTCGTCGACCCCGGCAGGTTCCAGGGACTTGCGACCATCCCCTCGGGTCTCGGGTGCCGTCGCCGCCGGCCCTCCCGGGTGCGGGGCGGTTCGGAGGGTGGGAACGCCCACCGGCGCCGGTCGGTACTTCCGGGTGAGTTCCAGGACGAAGGGCGACTCCCTTCCCCGCTCGGCCACGACCACCACCTCCCGGCGGCATCTGGTGATCGCCACATGGAGCACCCGACGCTCCTCTTCCACGTCCTCGGACAGCACATGCGGCATCAGGCCCCGGTCGACCCCGAACACGATCACCCGGTCCCACTCCAGTCCCTTCACCCGGTGGACGGAGGTGGCCGTCACCCCCGCCGGCGGGGAGGGTCCCCGGTTCAGCAGGCGTCGCAGCTCCGTCTCGAAGCTCGGCAGGTCCTCGTACAGGGCGGCCGTGCGACGCAGGGCCACCAGGTCGTCGGTGTGGGTGGAACGGTCGGCCCTGCCCCGCTTGGAGTCCAGGGATTGGGCGACCCTTCCCAGTCCGACTTCACCTGAGAGAAAGTCGAGGAGTAGCCCGGAGTTGCCTCGGGCGGCCACCTGCGCTCCGTCCTCAATGGCATCGACGAACCTACGCCAGGTGGCTGCCTTCCGTTCGTCGAGTCCCCGTCCCAGGCCGGCGAGTTCCCGGATCGAAGTGTTGCCCGCCGGAATCAACTCCGAAGCCAGCCGGTTGATCCGCCGGGCGGGCCGCCGGACAGCCTCCAGGAGATCCCGGCGCCTCATGGAGTCGGGGGCCAGGGCAAGCCGTATCCAAGCCAGAGCGGCTCGCATGGTGGTCCGTTCCAGGAGACCCGCGTCGAGTTGCGAGCGACACGGGATGCCAGCCTCATCGAGCGCTGCCAGCATCGGGAGGAGGGCCGAGTTGACCCTGGCCAGGACCGCGATGTCCTCGGGCGATGTGCCCTCTTCTATCCACGTGCTGATGATCCCTGCGGGCTCCGCGGCCATCCGCCGCCGGTCGGGGGTGATGATCCGAAATCCGCCCTCGGTGGAGTCCCCGAAGGCTTCGATGGTCTTGGGAACCCTGATCCGGTTGTGGGATAAAAGCCGGGAGGCGGCGGTGACCACCTCGGTGGGGCAACGGTAGTTGACTGTCAGGGCGCTGGCGCCTGCGCCGGGGAAGTACTTGTCGAAGTCGATGAGGAACCTCGGATCGGCGCCGGCGTACCCGTAGATGGTCTGGTCGTCGTCGCCCACTCCGAACACGCTCATCTCCGGTGAGGCCAGCAGTCGCAGCAGGAGGAGGTAGGCGGGCGTCAGGTCCTGGAACTCGTCCACCAGCAGATGCCGGCAACGTCGCTGCCAGCGCTTGCGGAGTTCCGGGTCGGCCAGCAGCAGTTCGATGGCCCCGTAGATCTGTTCGTTGTAGTCGACCTCGTTTCTCCGGCCAAGCAGGGCTCGGTACCTGGGGAACATCCCGGCCAGGCCCTCGATGTCGCCCCGGCTTTCTTCGACCTCGTCCGGGTCCCGGAGCGCGATCATGATCTCGGCCAGGCCTTCCAGGTAGGGTCCGATGACGTCGGTGTTGGGCCGCGGCCGCTTGGGGACCAGGGCTCCCAGCCTGGACCGGACTTCCCGCTCGGTAAGCAGGGTGGCGTCGGGCCGGACCTCGCGGATGATCGCCCAACCCAGAGAGTGGATGGTGCGGATGTGCAGGTCCTCCCGTTGCAGGCGTTCTCGCATCTCCCGGGCGGCCCGGGTGTTGTAGGCCACCGCCGTGACGAACCGCGGCTCGATGCGTCGATCGTCAATGAGGTGAAGAAGGCGGGCGCCGAGCGTGCGGGTCTTTCCCGATCCGGCCGGCGCGATCACCCTGACCGGGCCGGCCCGGTGCTCCGCGGCCGCCCGCTGGTCCTGGGCGAGGTCCGCCGTGGAACCGGTGGCTGGAGGCTGGAGGGTTAGCCTCCCGGCTTCAACCGTCTGGGCATGGATCGCCGGGACGTCCAGAGGCGACCGTGGGCCTCCGTCCACCCAGGCGTGCACTCCCTGGGGGGTGACCACGTCGGCCCGCCCGCCGATCCGCGCTCCCAGCCGCTCAGCCTTCCTGCTCCACCACCAGACGGGATCGCCCCGGCGCCCGTCCCAGTTGTTGGCCCACACCAGGAAGTGGAGCCTCTCCAGCAGAGGGACATAGCCGGGCCCGAGCATCCACGGCGCCCTCTCCTCGGCCACCGGCCGCTGCAACGCGGAGGCTTCCACACCCAGTTCCACCGTCACCGGCCGCCGCTCCACCCACTCGCTGTGCAGCCGTTCCACGGTTTCTTCCAGCGCCTGCGGGCTGTCCAGCACCGATCTGTCGACAAGAACCCGCCGGGTGGCTTCGAGGGGCGACCGGCTCCCTTCGGCAACCACCACCCCTCGGCCCAGCAGATCAGGTCCCGGAAAAGTCATCTCCGAAATGTATCAACGTCCTGTGACGGCTTTACCAGCAGCGTTCCTTACTCCTGAACCAGCAATGGAATCCGAGTCTCGGCCGGGGTCAGGCCGCCGTGGTGGCCGATCTTTCGGGTGTCCATGCCGCTGGGGAAGATCCCGGTTTTGTCCCTGGCGAGCAACAGGGCGTCGGGCATGCGGGACTCGAGGTCGGGGTGGGGTCGCCCCCGGCCCAGCCAGGTCCGCAGCACCCGGGCGGCGATCATCCTGCTGGCGGTCTTCTCCGCCAGGGCGTCGATCCGCTCGGATGGGCCGCTAAGCATAAGCGCCCGGCTGTCGCCCCACCAGCGCAGGCCCTCGGTGTCGGTCTTCTCCAGGATGAACTTTCCCGTCTCGGGGAGGTCGCAATGGCCATGGTCGGAAGCGCCCACCATCACCGTGTCGGGAGGAAGCCGGTCTGCCAGCCGCGCCCAGAGCCGGTCTGCGCCTGCCATCGCCAGACGGTAAGACTCCGACGGCTGCCCGGCTTCGTGCGCCGCGACATCCACCGCGTGGTAATAAACCATCGCCAGGGTCCCCTTCGATCCGGTGAAGAGGTAGGCAGGGTCGACCTCCGAAGGCGAGAAGTAGCCCCGCATCTCCGCTCCGCGGTACAGCATCCTGGTGAGAGGCGTGTCGAAGAAGGCGGTCGGCTGGACGACCATCCCCCGGGCCTGGCGGCCCGACAGCCTCTCCCACAGGTTGGGAGCGGGTAGGAAGGAGGCGGTGTCGTAGCGGACGTGCCGTCCCGAGAGGTCCGTCCAGCGGAGCAGGCTCACCACCTTCTTGAGGTCGGGAAACCACTGTCGGTACCCGATCACCCCGTGCTGGAGGGGAGTGAGCCCGGTGCAGATTGAGGAGAGGCCCACGGTGGTGGTCGTCGGGAAGGGCGCCTCCAGGATCGCCCGGCGGGACTCCGCCAAGGCGGAGGCTTCGGCATTGGCCAGCTGGCCGGCCCCCAGTCCGTCGAAGACCACCAGAAGGTAATTACGGGCGTCCGGGATCAACGCGGCGAGGTCGGAACGGAGTCCCCTGGTCGGGGAGTGCCCGGTGAGACGGCGCTCCAACTCCGCCACCAGGTTTACCAGGTTGTTGCCCGCATAGGCGGGGCCTATCCGTTCCATTGGGACATCACGCTACCCGGTTGGGCAGGCGCAGTTCAGCTACCGGTGGGGTGTGGACTTCACCCGTGGCGGTACCAGGCCACCTCTTCGGGCGGCAGGGGGGCGTTGCCCAAGATGGCGTCGGCGGCCTTCTCGGCGATCATCATCACCGGTGCGTAGATGTTTCCGTTGGTGATAGTGGGCATCACCGAGGCGTCCACCACCCGCAGGCCGTCGACGCCGTGCACGCGGAGGGTGTCGGGCGCCACCACCGCCATCTCATCGGTCCCCATCTTGGCCGTGCAGGAAGGATGGAGGGCGGTCTCGGCGTCCCTCCGCACCCAGTCGAGGATCTCCTGGTCGGTCTGCACCCCCGGTCCCGGCGAGAGTTCCCCGGCGTCGAAGGGCTCGAATGCCGGCTGGGCGAGGATTCTGCGGACGGTGCGGACCGCCTCCACCCACTCGCGGCGGTCGTCGGGAGTGGAGAGGTAATTGAAGCGCAGCGCCGGCTTGTCGAACGGATCGGCCGAGCGCAGCGTGATGGCGCCCCGCACGTCGGAGAACATCGGGCCGACGTGCACCTGGTAGCCGTGTCCCCGGGCGGGGACCGACCCGTCGTAGCGGATCGCCACCGGCAGGAAGTGAAGCATCAGGTTGGGATAGCCCACCTGGTCGTTGCTGCGGACAAAAGCGCCGCCCTCGAAGTGGTTGCTGGTCGCCGGGCCGGTGCGGAACAGCCACTGCAGGCCGATCCAGGGCATCCGCCACCTGGCCAGGTAGGGCTGGAGGGACACCGGTTGTTTCGAGGCGTGCTGGATGTAGACCTCCAGGTGGTCCTGGAGGTTCTGCCCGACCCCCGCCAGGTCCGCCACCACCTCTATGCCGAAGGACTCGAGGTGCTCAGCCGGCCCGACTCCGGACAGCATCAGCGTCTGCGGCGAGTTGATGGCCCCGCCGCACAGGATCACCTCGGCCGCCTCGGCCCGCCGGAGCCGCCGGCCCTTGCGGTACTCGACTCCGGTGGCCCTGCGCCCCTCGAAGAGGATCCGGGTGATGTGCGCCCGGGTGACGAGTGACAGGTTGGGGCGGTCCATGACCGGATGCAGGTAGGCCCGCGAAGCGCTCAGGCGGCGTCCCCGGTGGCGGTTGGCGTCGAAGGGGGCGAAACCCTCCTGGCGGTAGCCGTTCACGTCGCTGCTGGTGGGAATCCCCGCCTGCTCCCCGGCCTTGAAGAACGCCCCGAACAGGGGATTGACGGCGGGGCCCCGCTCGAGGATCAGCGGCCCCTCGCCCCCCCGGTACTCGTCGGCGCCCGCCAGGGTGGTCTCCAGGCGCTTGAAGTAGGGAAGGCAGTGGGCGTAGTCCCAGCGCTCCATCCCCGGTTCGGCCGCCCACTTCTCATAGTCCATGGGGTTGCCCCGCTGGAAGATCATCCCGTTGATGGAACTCGAGCCGCCCAGCACCTTTCCGCGGGCGTGATAGACCCTCCGGCCCCCCATGTGGGGTTCGGGCTCCGACTCGTACTTCCAGTCGTAGAACCTCGACCCGATCGGGTACGTCAGCGCGGCCGGCATGTGGATGAACACGTCCCAGCGGTAGTCGGGACGTCCCGCCTCGAGCACCAGCACCCGGGTGGAGGGGTCGGCGCTGAGCCGGTTGGCGAGGGCGCATCCGGCGGACCCTCCCCCGATGATCAGGAAGTCGTGGCCGTCCATCGCCCGATGCGGATACGGATCAGCGGGAGTCCGGGGGCGCGTAGCGAGGGAATCGGGACTGTTCCTCCAGGACCCCGATCGGCAGGTGGCTGCGGATGTAGAGGTCTTGGCCGCCGAACCTGGGAGTGAAGTCCCAACTGATCCCCTGGGTTCGCATCACCCTGCTCACGAAGGCCCTACGGCGCTGGCTCTCCAGCACCTGATCGGTGAGCTGCGCGCTGTCCCACCGCTCCGAGATCTCCTCCTTCACCCCGGCCAGCGTCGCCTCGGTCCCGGCCAGGTTGGAGAGTTCCTCCGGATCGGCCTTCACGTCGAACACCTGGTCGGGATCCCCCTCGGAAACCACGTACTTGGCGCCTTCCCGCTGGACCATGAACATCGGGTTGAGGGCGCCTTCCGCGTAGTATTCGCCGATCACCTCGTCGTGCCCGCGGTCGCCGTACAGGTGGGGGAGGAGGGCCCTTCCGTCCAGTCGGGTGGGATAGTCGATGTCCGCGCGGTCGGTGGCCAGCCCCACCAGGGTGGGTCCCAGGTCCACCAGCGAGACCGCTTCGGTCACCCTGCGGGGCTTGAGCCGGTCGGGGCACCAGAAGATCAGCGGCACCCGCACCGAACGCTCCAGAAAGCTCATCTTGAACCACATTCCCCGCTCGCCGAGCATGTCCCCGTGGTCGGAGGTGATGATGACGATGGTGTCGTCGGCCATGCCGGTCTCCTCCAGCGCCTGTCGCACCAGGCCCACCCGTCGGTCGAAGTCCGAGACCGAGGCGTAGTAGGCGCGGCGGGCCGCCCGGATCTGCTGCTCGGTGAGGACGATGTCGGAGGCGCCGATCGACCACCGGAGCCGGTCGCTGTGAGGGTGGCGGGGCGCCTGCTCGTAGGTGGTGACCGGCATGTCGATGTCGTCGTCGGAGTACAGGTCCCAGGTCTCCGGCCGGGCCAGGTAGGGATCGTGCGGCTGGATGAAGGAGACGGTGAGCATGAAGGGGCGCTCGCTGGAGCGCGCCCGGTCGTAGATCCACCGCTGGGCCCGGAAGGTCACCTCGTCGTCGTAGTCGATGTTCACCGCCGCCAGGGTGCTCCCGGCCTCCATCACCACCTTCATGGTGTGGAACCAGTCCTGTTTCTCATACGGCTGGTCCCAGCGGGGATGCCAGACGAAGTCGGCCGGATAGGTGTCGGTGGTCAGCCGCTCTTCGTAGCCGTGCAACTGGTCCGGGCCGATGAAGTGCATCTTGCCCGACAAACAGGTCAGATAGCCGCGGTCGGCCAGGTAATGAGCAAAGGTGGGAATCTCTACCGACCACTCGGCGGCGTTGTCCCAGGCGCCAATCCGCGCCGGAAGGCAGGAGGTCATCATCACGTACCGCGACGGCCCGCACAGGGGCGAGTTGGTGTAGGCCCAGTCGAAGGTGACGCCCTCGTCGGCCATGCGGGAGATGTGGGGCGCGACCACCACCCGGTGGCCGTAGCTGGGCAGGAAATGGGGTGCCAACTGGTCGGCCATGATCAGGACGATGTTGGGCTTCCTCATGGTTGGCAATCCTAGATGAATTCCGTCCCTTCGGGGTCTCCCGTTCCCCGGAGTTGTCCCGCTCCGGAGGGTGCGCGTTCACCCAGGTCGCCGCCCGTGCTCCGCAGGTGCCGGGCGTGGGTGGGGATTGTCTTGGGGGGGTGTTTGGGTTTCTATAATGACAAACGGGTGCCTGCTTCAAGTTTTCGCGAATGACCTCTTATTTCGAGAACTATCTGTTCGTGGCCGCCTTTGCCCTGCTGGGGGTGGTGTTGGTGCTGGTCATGCTGGGCGTCGCCTCGATCCTGAGGCCCCACAAGCCGACCGCCGCCAAGAGACTCACCTACGAGTGCGGGGTCGACCCGG
>JAPPKR010000001.1 GCA_028819835.1 bacterium
GGGCAAACGCATGGCCTACACCGAGGCCGGCGAGGGAGATCCGATTGTGTTCCTGCACGGCAACCCCACTTCCTCCTACCTGTGGCGAAAGGTCATCCCTCCGGTGACCGGTCAGGGTCGCTGCCTGGCGCCCGACCTGATCGGGATGGGCGACTCCGAGAAACTCGACTCCTCGGGGCCGGGCTCCTACCGTTTCGTGGAGCACCGCCGCTACCTGGACGGGTGGCTGGAAGCGGTGGGCGCCACCGACGACGTCACCCTGGTAGGCCACGACTGGGGCGGGGCACTGGCTTTCGATTGGGCCAACCGGAACCGGGGGGCGGTCCGGGGCCTGGTCTATATGGAGACCATGGTCTGCCCGGTTTCCTGGGACGACTGGCCCGGCCCGGCCCGGCGTATATTCGAAGCGATGCGTTCCCCGGCGGGCGAGGAGATCGTCATCCAGAAGAACGTGTTCGTTGAGAGGATCCTCCCCGCGTCGGTCCTCGATCCGCTGCCAGAGGAGGTGATGAACGAGTATCGCCGCCCCTACACCGAAGGCGGCGAGAGTCGGAGGCCCACTCTCACCTGGCCCCGGGAAATCCCCATCGACGGCCATCCGGCAGACGTGACGGAGATCACCGCCGATTACGCGGCTTGGCTGGCCGAGAGCGAAGTCCCCAAGCTGTTCATCAACGCCGAACCCGGGACCATCCTCATCGGCAAACAGCGGGAACTGTGCCGCTCCTGGCCCAACCAGACCGAGAGGACAGTGCGGGGGACCCACTTCATCCAGGAGGACTCAGGTCACGAAATCGGGGAGATCATCGTCGAGTGGATGTCACACCTGTAGTCCCATAGTCATTCACCCGTCCCGGGGAGGAAGACCGACCCCGACGGGCGGGGACAGAACACCAGGACAACACGCAGACGGGTAGGGCCCGATCTCAGGACGGCCGGACGGGAGGTCCAATGAACAACCACCGCAGCATCCAACACGATGACACCACCATCACCTACGAGGTGGTGCGCAGCCCGCGGCGTCACAAGACCATCCAGACCAAGGTAAGCCTTCACACCGTGCGGGTGCTTGCTCCGGTCGGCGCTTCCGATCTCGAACTCGATCAGTTGGTTCGACGACAGGCGCGTTGGATCCTGAACCAACGTAAGACTCTCAGCGCCAAGCCCGCCCCCAAGCGGTATGTGACCGGAGATACGATGCCCTTTCTGGGCCAGGACTTCGAACTGATAGTGGACACTGATCGGTTCCTACGTCCCTGGATCCGCTTCGAGGAGGACTGCTTTCTGTTTGACGCGCCTCCGGATGTAGACGACGACAAGCGCCGGGAATTGATCAGGAGGGCTTTTGTCGATTGGTATTGGCGAGAAGCTGAGGAGCATCTGCCCGAGTTTGTGGCAGACTGGGTGCCCTTCGTGGCCGCCCATGCCAGCCCACGTGTCCTGGTCCGGGACCAACGGCGCCGCTGGGCAAGTTGCGCCTATGACGGGACCCTGCGCTTCAACTGGCGGACAATGATGCTGGAACCCGACCTCATCGACTACCTGGTGGTTCATGAACTCGCCCACGTGACGGTGAGGAATCACTCAAAGCAGTTTTGGGATCTGGTCGCTTACCACCTACCCGATGTGAAAGAACGCCGCCGGCGACTCAAGGAAGTGGAGCGCCGGCTTCCCTGGTGACAACCGGGAAAGACCGGATCCCTGTAGGGTTGGCCAGGTTGATTGTGGTAGCTATACCCGTCCTGCTGATCGGCCTGATCAGCCTGGCCGGGTTCTTCGGCAGGTGGTGGTGGGTGCTCGACCTGGCGACCAGTTTCCGTCCGCAGTTTGCGGCTGCGCTGCTGGCCGGGGGAGCCGCACTGCTGCTGAGGAGTTGGCCGCGACTGGGTTGGGTGATATTGGCCCTGGGGGTCATCAACCTGGCCTACGTTGCGCCCTTGTTCTGGGGAAGACAGGACATACCCGCCGCATCCCCGACCATGCGAGTGGTCTCATTCAATGTCCAGGGCCAGAACGAACAGTATGAGCAGGTGATCGAATTCCTGATGGAGGTGGACGCAGATGTGGTCTTCCTGCATGAAGCGAACCGACTCTGGGAAGAGGCCTTCTCCGAGGCTCTGGCGGGCGGGCGGCTTGCCTACCTGCAGCATCGTTCCCGGCCCGACCATCTGATATTCTCGACCCTGACACTCACCAGAGATTCGCCTAGGGAGGTGGTCAGCCATGGCTGGGCGGAAAGAGAGGCCAGAGCTATGGAAGTGGTTGTCGGTCTGGGGGAGACGAAAGTGACCATGCTGGGCATCCATCCCCTGGCGCCCACCAACTCACGGCGGGCCGCGCTGCGAGACGCCCAGTTCGAGTTCGTGGCCGACTGGGTGAGAATGGCCAGGGGTCCGACCGTGGTGGTCGGCGACTTCAACGCCACCCCCTGGTCCCATGTCTTCAGACCCCTCACCGAGGCCGGGCTTCGAAACTCCCAGCGCGGCTTCGGACTGGTCCCGAGCTTCCCGGTGGAGGGCAGTTTCCTCACCAGGGTCCCCATCGACCACCTTCTCCACTCCTCCCATCTGGCCGTCTCCGACAGGTGGCTGGGGCCGGATCTCGGTTCGGACCACTTCCCACTCGTGGTTGACATGGCATTGGTCGCCCCGTAGCGAGTGTCCACTCGGGATGGGCGCCAGGGTTTGATCAGCTCGTATCCTTTCAGGGACACCCTCTCCGACATCCCATGGCCGAGATGAAAGACCCATACGCTCACAACCGGCGGCGACTTGCCGAGAAAGTAGGCCCCGAGGCGTTAGCGGTGGTCATGGCCGGCGTCCCGGGGTTGCGCAACCCCGACGTGGACTATGCCTTCCGCCAGCACTCCGATTTCTTCTACCTCACCGGCTTCGAAGAGCCCCATGCCGCAGCAGTGATCGCCCCTGGGCATCCCGAAGGAGAGTTCACGCTCTTCGTGCAGCCCCGGGACCGGCAGAGAGAGATATGGGACGGTCCCCGGGCGGGAACCGAAGGCGCGAAGGAGTTGTACGGCGCCGACGCCTCCTACCCGGTGGCGGAGTTCGACAAACGCCTCCTGAAGCTGGCGGCAGGGCGGTCGGTGATCTGGCATCCGGTGGCCGGGGGCCGCCGGTCCCGACAAGTCATGACCCTGCTGGAGAAGGCCCATGCGCTGAGGACCCGGTTGGGGATTGACCTCCCGCGACATCTCTCCGACCTGCGTCCCGTCCTCGCCGAACTCCGACTACTCAAATCCCCTCAGGAAATCCAATGGCTCCGGGAGGCCTGTGATCTGACCATGGAAGGGCACCGGGAGGCCATGAGGTTTGCAGGACCGGGACGATGGGAGTACCAGGTGCAGGCAGCCATGGAGAACGTTTGGCGGATGGGAGGTTCTCCCCGCGACGGGTACCCCTCCATCGTCGCCTCCGGGCCCAACGCCTGCATCCTCCACTACGTCGACAACAACCGGCGCATGGAGGATGGTGACTTGCTGTTGGTGGACGCCGCCTGCGAACTTCACCACTTCACGTCCGACATCACCCGGACTTTCCCGGTCTCAGGCTCCTACACCACCCCGCAGCGCCGGGTCTACCAAGTGGTCCTCGACGCCCAGTCCGCAGCGATAGCAGCCTGCCGTCCTGGAAGCCATGTCCGGTCGCCGCACGACGCCGCACTCGGAGTCCTGGTGGAAGGCATGGTGGAGATGGGTCTCCTTCCCACCGGCGCCGAAGACGCGATGAACATGCACCTGTACCAGGAGTTCTTCATGCACGGGACCTCTCACTGGCTGGGAATGGACGTCCACGACGTCGGCTTCTACCGTCCGGGCGGCGCCCATCGTCCCTTGGAACCCGGCATGGCGCTTACCGTAGAGCCGGGCCTCTATGTGGATCCCTCCCGCCCGGAAGTCGAGTTTGCGATGCTGGAATTCGATTCCGACCAGTGGATGACCGAACGGATGCTCGACTCATCGGCGGCCGGCCGCCAGAGGAAATTGCGCGAGGCAGCCCCCAAGATCACCCATCCGATTCCCCCCGAACTGCTGGGCATCGGCATCAGGATCGAAGACGACGTGGTGATTACCGAGGGCGGTTGCGACGTGCTCACGGCCGACCTCCCCAAGGCCCTCGATGCGGTGGAGGAACTGTGCCGGGAGTCTCCCCTGCATAGCCGGCGACCATGACGCCAGCCGGGGCCAATGCCCTCCGGATAGCCAATTGCTCCGGCTTCTACGGGGACCGCCTGGACGCGGCGCGGGAGATGGTGGAGGGGGGACCGATAGACGTCCTCACCGGCGACTACCTGGCCGAGTTGACGATGGCGATCCTCTGGCGTTTGCGACGCCGTGACCCCGCAGGCGGGTATGTGCGAACCTTCCTGACTCAAATGGAAGAAGTTCTGGGGACCTGTCTGGACCGAGGCATCAGAGTCGTATCCAACGCGGGTGGCCTCAATCCGGCGGGGATGGCCAAACGTCTGGAGGAAATGACGGAGCGTTTAGGGCTGGAAGCCCGGATCGCCTGGGTCACCGGCGACGACCTCACCAAGCGGGCCGGAGAACTGCAGCAGCTCAACGGTTTGCGCCACTTCGACACCGGTAGGCCCCTCCCGTCGGGTGTCACCCCCCTGACCGCCCATGCCTATCTGGGCGGAAGGGGGATCGCCGAGGCCCTCTCCTGGGGCGCCGATGTGGTGGTGACCGGAAGGGTGACGGATGCCGCAGTGGTGATCGGGCCGGGAATGTGGGCCTTCGGCTGGTCGCCCGAGGACTACGACCAGCTGGCGGGAGCACTGGTGGCGGGGCATATCATCGAGTGCGGAGCACAGTGCACCGGCGGCAACTATGCATTCTTCGAACGGGTGTCCGGATCGGATCGGGTGGGGTTCCCGATCGCCGAGCTCTCCCCGGACGGCTCGGCTGTGATCACCAAGCATCCGGGAACCGGCGGCCTGGTGTCGGTGGGAACGGTGACCGCTCAACTCCTGTATGAAGTGTGTGGGCCCCGATATCACAATCCCGACGTGACCGCTCGTCTCGACTCGATACAGCTGTCCCAGGAGGGCCCTGACCGGGTGGCGGTAACCGGAGTGCGGGGGGAGCCGCCGCCTCCCACCCTGAAGGTCGCCCTCAACTACCTGGGGGGCTATCGCAATTCGGTGACTATGGTGATCACCGGTCTGGACGCCGAACACAAAGCCGAGTCGGTCACTGCAGCACTGTGGAAGAGTCTGGGCGGGGCAGGGCAGTTCGAAGAAACCGCAGTGTCGTTCACCGACACCGGCCACGCCGATCCCGCCACCAATGAGGCGGCCATGTCCCACCTCCGGATAACTGTCAAGGACCCCGATCCCGAAAAGGTCGGCAAACGTTTTTCCCGGGCCGCGGTGGAACTGGCCCTTGCCCACTATCCGGGGTTCTTTATGACGGCTCCGCCCCAGGATTCCTCTCCCTACGCCGTCTATTGGCCTACTTCAGCGGAGGCCTCCCAGGTCGTCCAGCAGGTCCGTATGGGGGACCGGGTGAAGGAGATTCCCACCTCTCCTCCGACGGAGCGGGTCGCCGCCGACGACGGGGGTGGATACCGGGACGGTATTCCGTCGCCAGCGGCGGAAGACTACGGGCTCGGCTCCCGGGAGAACGGCGACACGGCAATGGTTCCCCTGGGAAGAATCGCCGGCGCCCGCTCCGGTGACAAGGGTGGTGACGCCAATGTGGGGGTGTGGGTGGAGAGTGAGGAGGCCTTCGGGTGGCTGTCCGGGTTTCTGTCCGAGTCGCGTTTTCGGGAGTTGGTACCTGAAGCGGCGGACCTGGACGTTGAGCGTCACGTTCTCGCCAACCTGCGGGCCGTCAACTTCGTGGTCCGGGGACTCCTCGGCGAGGGCGTGTCGTCCAGCACCCGAACCGATCCGCAGGCCAAGAGCCTCGGAGAGTACCTGCGGGCCAAGTGGGTTCCCATCCCTGTTTCGCTGCTGTGACCAGGACCGGCGTCGCCAGTCCCGCACGGGGAAACCGACGGCCGGGAGTCTCCACCGGGTGACCGGGTCGCAGCGCCCTTCCATCTTCGATGTAGGCTGATAGCGGTGTCTGCGGCCATCACCGTCAGGAACCTGCGAAAGACCTATGGGGAGGTCACCGCGCTCGACGGAGTGAGCTTCACGGTGGCCGAGGGAGAGGTGTTGGCACTGCTCGGCCCAAACGGAGCGGGGAAGACAACAGCTGTCGAGATCCTGGAGGGATACCGCCGGGCGGACCAGGGGGACATCGAGGTACTCGGTTTCCACCCTGCCACCGGAGGGCGGAGGTTTCGCGACCGGATAGGGATCGTCCTCCAGGAGACTGGGGTCGAAGAGGTGCTGTGTGTCCGGGAGGCGGTCGAACTGTACGGCATGGCCTATTCCCGGCAACCCCCCGTCGACGAACTTGTCTCCCTGGTGGGCCTGGAGGAGAAGGGGGACTCCCGGATAAAGACCCTGTCGGGCGGACAGCGTCGGCGTCTCGACCTGGCCCTGGGGTTGGTGGGAGACCCCGACCTGGTGTTCCTGGACGAGCCAACCACCGGATTCGACCCTGCGGCCAGGCGCAAGTCATGGGAGTTGGTCGAAGGCCTCACCGCCCTGGGCAAGACGATTCTCCTCACCACCCATTATCTCGACGAAGCCCAGCATCTGGCTGACCGGATAGTGGTCCTGGCAGAGGGCAGGATCGTGGCGGAGGGCACGCCGGAATCCCTGGGCTCGGCCCAGGTGGTCACCACGGTCCGATTCAGCGTGCCTGATACAGCAGACCTGCCCGCGATCGGCGATGGTCCCGAGATCGGCGAAAACAGGGTCACCTACCGGACCACCGACCCGACCGCCGATCTTTACCAACTCACCCGGTGGGCCACGGACAGGGGAGTGGAGTTGGCCGGCCTGGAGGTGACCCGGCCCAGCCTGGAGGACATCTACCTCGACATCATGGAAGAGGCCGATAGGGCGGGATACGGGGAATGACGGCCCTGCGGGCTGACCTGTCACTGCTGTGGAGGCAGATTCGAAGCCAGAATCGCACATTCTGGAGGACGCCGGTGGCCGCCTTCTTCACATTGGCCCTCCCGGTCTTCTTCCTGGCTTTGTTCAGCGTGTTGTTCGGAGGTTCCGAGGTAGGTGACGGCTATCGGTTCGCCCAGTTCTTCGCGCCGGCGATGGCGGTGTTCGCCGCCTGCTCGGCGACCTTCAGCAACCTGTCCATCGGGACCGCCTTCGCCCGGGACCAGGGCATTCTCAAGCGGGTGCGGGGCACTCCCCTGCCACCGTGGATATACATGGCCGGAAGGATCGGCTCAGGGGTGTGGATTGCGGTGGTCTCGGTGGTGGCCATGTTCGTCGTTGGCTGGTCTCTGTTCGGATTCGTCATGCTATGGGACAACCTCGGCGTGGCGCTGTCCGTCTTCGTGCTCGGCATGGCCACCTTCTCGGCGCTGGGACTGTCGGTGTGCGCCGTCGTCAGGACCGCCGACACGGTGCCGGCGGTGACCAATGCCGTGTTCCTGCCGATGGCATTCATCTCGGGCATTTTCATCCCGCTGGAGGACGCTCCGGCATGGTTGGTGGTCCTGGGAGACATCTTCCCGCTCAAGCACTTCGCCGAACCATTCGGCGCTTCCTTCAACCCTTTTCACACCGGCCCGGTACTCGGTTGGGAGAACCTGGCGATTATGGGCGCTTGGCTGGTGCTGGGGATGGTGATAACCACCCGCCTCTTCAGCTGGGACCCAAGGGGATCAAGATAGGCTTGTGGTGAGCAGACGCCAGGAACGATGATCTCCCCCTTCACCGGCCTCCTATATCGCATCTATGAGAGACGGCTTCTCCATCAGATGGACGCATCCCGCTTCCCCCGGCATGTGGGAGTGATCCTCGACGGTCATCGACGCTACGCCCGGCGGAGCGGGCTCCCCAACTACGTCGACAGCTACCTGGAGGGCATGCGCCGTTTCGAGGACTTCGTGGACTGGTCGGCGGCCCTCGGTATTCCGGCGATCACTGGTTGGGTGTTGTCGAAGGAGAACCTCAGCCGTCCCGCCGCACAACTCGAGCCCTACTACGAGGTGTTGGCGGACCTGTTCCGGCGCCTCCCCCGGCGGTGTCGACAGCACAAGATGGGACTGCAGTTCATAGGGAGCCTGGACCTGCTGCCGGCCAGCCTGGTCACCGCCGCCAAGAGCGCCATGGAAAAGACCGGCCCGGCGACGGAAGGCCGCAATCTGACCATCGCCATGGGCTACGGCGGCCGACAGGAGATCGTGGACGCCTGCCAGAGTCTTGTAGCCGAACTGAGCCTTACCGTCGAGAACCCCGCGCAGATGGCGGAGCGGATCGACTCCGCCGGGCTGGCCCGGCACATGTACTCCGCTGGCACCCCAGATCCGGACCTGCTGATCCGCACTTCGGGAGAGTCGAGACTGTCTGGATTCCTGTTGTGGCAGTCAGCCTATGCCGAATTCGTATTCGTGGATGTCTACTGGCCGGCGTTCCGCCGGGTCGACTACCTCCGGGCCC